>CAZPTQ010000011.1:34307-44409 GCA_964589365.1 uncultured Saprospiraceae bacterium | reverse complement strand
AAATGACAGCGCCGCTCCGAGTGAACGGAGCGGCGCTGCAAAAACGATGAGATTACAAAAGATTTAAAACACGCGATGCCTGACGCTTCACACCTGAGTGGTGTCAACAATTGCTGTGCCAGTGACGCATAAAAAAAACGTCAAAACACTTTTCGTACAGGAATCCATAGGCAGGTAACGATTATTTAAGAAGTAAAATTAAACAGGCTCAAAGGTGACGAACTGTAGAATTGTATCAGGCAACAGAAAGTCAAAATTTGTTACATGAGGGTTTTGGATGTAATTTTCACAAAAGCCGCATATATGACTGATTATCAATACTTAGTAATTCAACTTTATTTACAAACTGTTACGCAGCAATGGCAACTTTTTTGGCTGCGCTGAGCGATTCTATCGCGATATCCCAAAGCATTTCATACGGTATTACCTCTATCTCGTGGGTCTGATTGGCTATTTGCAAAGGCGTTTCCTTCAATTTTTGTAAATACCGCTCTGCCTTGGCGGTGCTCAGCACCGGGTCGAACCCACTGGTGGGGATGTGCAGCAGCATTTTCAAAAAGAAATAACTGCGCTGTGCATTGTCGCCCCGCAAGTGCCGGTAACAATATTGTTCTACAGCCTCCACTTCGTCGAGTATCTGTGAGAACTTACGCTCCTGAAGCATCAGCAGGAATTTGATCACCATGATGGCGATGTTGATACCACTCTTGTCTTTAGAGAAAATGGGGGTGCCGTTGATAAATTTGGCAAGTTTGAATTTCTGTTTGTTCGCTTTCCCATCTGCTTTGCCTGCCAACACCAGATAATGGACAAATGCCTCATAAATACGCCAAATCTCCTTCACATTTTCGGGCAAAAATTCAAAACGGGCATGGTGAAGCGTCTCGTGCAAGATGTCTGCAGCCCGCCCAAATTCTCCGGTGTGCAAAGACAGTTGCAAATACAATTCCCTGTATTTAAACCAGTTGAATGTACCTTCCTGCATAATCTTGAGGCAATAATCTGCCGACGCTTGCCCATCTTCGAACTGCCGCAACTGTATATTGCAAATAAGGCGCTGGTAATAGAAAATCTGGAGCGGCACACGCGGTTCATAAGTGCGGCTGCCAAAAAACTGGATGGCTTCGTTGCAGGCAAGCAATGCTTGTGCGTGGTCATTGGCCGCTGTGTGGCGCATCAGCCCAATCATATAGCCGTACATCTGAAGTTTGTACGTCGCATGTTCCTCCATGAAAGGACAAATCTGCTCCCAGTACTCCGTGGCAAGACGGCTCACATCCGTTTGAGCGGAGCGGTTGTTGACATATCGAACAATCAGGGTGGTGTACAATGCTTCCGCCTGGTTTTCTGCATCGTAAGTTTTTCGATGCTTTTCAAAAACCTCATGTGCTTCCCTGAATTTTTTATCATTGCTTTCGCGAAGACCGTACTGGGTACGGAGGTAGGAGGCAATATCCATAGCCAGCAGTGTAAAATCATATTTTTCCGCCTGTCGCAGCAAACGGGTAGCAACCGAGAGCGCGGCCCCATTGGCATTTTGACCTGTCAGAATACGCACTACAGCCCAATGCTTGTGGCACTCGTAATAAGCTTTTTGATAGTCGGAATAAGACTTCTGGTTGCCATCAATCTCCAGCACCGCGTCTAGCAAGCGCTCTCGGAGATCAGATTTTAGCTTGCGATACTTGGAGCCTTCAAAACTTTCGTCGTAAAGCGCTTTGGCCGCCGCCTCGTCGGTGGAGAACCTGCCTTTGGCAATGCCGTCCCACAAGGCGAGCAATTTCGATTTGGAGTCCGCACCCTTGAATGGATGGATTCCGTGCTGGAGGAGCAGCAGAATGATTTCTTTAAGGTCTTGCATAAGCGTGTAGACTTCCTTTAGCCCCATTTGCCATAAGCAAATAGACACTAAATAGTTCAACATGGAATGCAAGGAAACCGACGGCTTTAATGGTGTTTCAAAAAGCCATACTAAAGTTAGTAAAAATGTCCATTAGGCAAAACGAGAACCCTGCATGAGATGATCGAGAAGTTGCGGATTAAAAAAATATTCGTTAAAAACACTTAGGAACGCGGCACCAATAACATAGTCATTTGATGCCACCCTTTGTTCCATCAAATGACTAAGTTATTGGTGCCGCGTTCCTGGGACAAAGGTAGAAACAAATTTTTTAAAAAGAAATTTGCTCCGTTATGTTTGCCCCAATGCAAATGATTTTGTAACTAAATAGCAAAATTTAAGCCAAATTATATTGCATAAAACGGGATGACAAACGTTCATTCCAAAATCCAATCTATCACACTATTATGCGCCTCAGACATTTTTTTGCCCTGCTTTTCCCTTTGCAAATCGCGGCCCAAAACCTCGTAGTAAATCCTTCCTTCGAACTGAACAAGCCCGATGCTGTAGTCGTGCCTTGCGAATTCACGCAGTATTCTTATGATTTTCCCAGAAGGGCCGCCACTTGGAGCGGATTCCGTGACGGAACACCCGATCTGCTGCGCGCCGCTGAGAATTGCGATTGGCTGCCTCAAGTGCATTCCGGCGAACAATGCCTGGGCATCATAACCTATCTACCCGCTGAGGATGTAGGCCAACGCTCAGATTTCCATGAATATGTGCAAGGCCAACTCTCCGCGCCACTCAAACCCGGCCAAAAGTACCGACTCGAATGTTGGGTGCTCACGGATTCTGCCATATTGAAGGCCCACTTGGGTAAAGTCTACGGGCCTAAAACCCCCGTAATACCCGTTCAATCGGGCAACCTGGGGTTTTGTTTTTCCGCCGAACCGTTCAGGCTGAACGAGATTTCTCCCGGTGCCATCGCCGCGTCGAAACTCCGCCCGCAGGTCAATTTTGCCGAAATCATCAACACCAAGGGGCAGTGGATCAAACTTTCTACCACCTTCGTTCCTGACCAACCATTCCAACATTTTACAGTGGGCAATTTTTTTTCAGACAAGCTGACGGCCAACAACTTATCGCCAGAAAGGCAACAGATAATCGAACAAAAAAACGTCGCGCTGGCTGCGCCAGTTGACAAGATAAAACGGGCGACCTACCTCTGTGTGGACGATATTTTTGTCGCCTTGGAAAATCCCCCTCCCCCACCCGTTTCGCTGGAAAAAGCACTTTTGAAAGACAAAAAATATACGTTCAGCGCGGGCGTATTGTTCGACTCGGGCAAAGCCGATCTCCGCTCAGAAGCGGGGCCAGCGTTGGACTCGCTGGTAGCTTTTCTTCAAAAATTCCCCGAGGTTGTGCTTGGCATCAGCGGCCATACCGACGATGTGGGTACCGACGAATACAACCTCGACCTTTCAGAACGCCGGGCCAAATCCGTGCAAGATCACCTGGAAATCAAGGGTATCCGCGCCGACCATCTGCGGTCTCGGGGTTTTGGAGAAACCCGCCCCGTAGCCGACAACAGCACCGAAGTCGGGCGGCAAAGCAACCGGCGGGTAGAATGCATCGTGTTGAAAAACTAGGCTAAAATTGGTAGAGCCAACTGCTTAACGACAACCTGACCCATTTTTCAGCCGCTACCGAACGGTTCCGCGTCAACACCGGGGTGATTCGCAAAAAAATTAGTGATTTGAAAAGCAAAATATCGGGTTCACAAGTGTATGATTTTGAAAGTTATGTAGGTAAGCCACCTGAAACAAACCCTGACTAAAGTCTGGTACAAACACTGCGTTGATGATCTCGTTGCTCAACAAATCCAACACCATTGCGCCAGAAGGCTACAACCGCTGGCGCGTCCCTCCAGCAGCCCTTGCCATCCATTTGTGCATCGGCCAGATTTATGCATACAGTGTGTTCAACAAACCATTGTCGCAAGCCTTGGGCATTACCAGGCCGATAGAAGGCGATTGGACTTTGGTTCAAATTGGGTACATTTTTTCCATCGCCCTTTTTTGTCTGGGTGCATCTGCGGCAGTGTTTGGCCGATGGCTCGAAAGGGTCGGTCCGCGAAAAGCCATGTTTGTGTCAGCCTTGTGTTTTTCAGGCGGCTTTTTCCTGTCGGCGTTGGGGGTCTGGTCGCATCAAATAGGGTTGCTTTATCTTGGCAACGGCGTATTGGGCGGCATCGGTTTGGGGTTGGGGTATATCTCCCCTGTTTCTACGCTTATCAAATGGTTTCCTGACCGCCCTGGCATGGCTACCGGAATGGCTATCATGGGCTTTGGGGGCGGCGCGATGGTAGCTGCGCCCTTATCCATTCGCCTCATGGAGTTTTTTCAAACGCCCCACTCGATTGGGGTAACAGAGACTTTTCTGGCGCTGGGAACCCTATATTTAGCGTATATGCTGTTTGGTGTAATGACCATTCGCATCCCGCCAGAGGGCTGGCAACCGGCATCTGGGCACATACAGACCAGCCAAAATAATCCAAGTCTAGGATTGGATGCCGATGCCGCTATACGAACCCCGCAATTTTACTTGTTGTTTGCCGTGCTGATGCTCAATGTCACCGCAGGTATCGGAGTACTGGGTCAGGCTTCGGTGATGATCCAGGAAATGTTTTCAGAAAAAGTGATGGGGGCCAGTAAAGCAGTGAGTGCGGCGGCGGCGGGCGGTTTCGTTGGGCTTTTGAGCCTTTTTAATATGGCTGGGCGGTTTTTCTGGTCTTCCTTATCGGACAAGATTGGCCGAAAAAAAACCTATACCGTCTTTTTCCTTTTGGGCGCTGTTCTTTACTTGTTAGTACCCTTGAGTGGTAGCATGGGCAACATTGTATTGTTCGTTGGAGCCTTTTGTCTCATTATGAGCATGTACGGCGGCGGATTTGCCACCATTCCGGCCTATTTGCGCGACATGTTCGGTACAAAGGAAGTAGGCGCCATTCACGGCAGATTGCTGTTGGCCTGGAGTATGGCTGCCTTGTTGGGGCCGCAGTTGGTCAACAACATCAGGGCTTATCAGATTGAAACGCTACAAATGCCTGCCGCCGAAGCATATTCCGTGACCATGTACTTGATGGCTGGACTGCTGATCCTTGGTTTTGTGTGCAATATGCTCATAAAACCGCTTCGTAACAACAAAAGCAAATTGTCATGAAAAAGCAACGCCATTCCACTTACCTGTTGTGGCTCTCTTGGGCCTTCGTGGCCATACCGGCGCTCTGGGGCATCTTGCAAACCCTGTACAAAGCGCTGGATTTATTCAAATAAGAAAACCCATGAACAGAAAAAGATTTCTTCAAGCCTTGGTATTATTGCCAATAGCTGGAGCAGCAATGACCCTGAACGCTCTCCCTATCGCCTTATTCCCAAACAAAACATAACTACACCGTTTAGGGTTTAGTGATCCAGTTTCCTCGCTGAAATCGCACCGAATTCTGTGGAAAATTTCCCTCCGCTGCTCAATCTTGGGGAAAAACCTCGACTTTCGCACTTTCATTGAACTGCAATGGAAAATCTGCCAACAGCTAAACCTAGATTTTTTAACAGCTAACAAATTACATACACGATGAAAAAAATTGCACTGCTTCTCTTTTTCTCTACTTTCTTGTTCGGAAAGGCCGAAGCCCAAAAAAAGGTCCGTTTTGGATTCCAAGCCAGCCCATCTTGGTCATGGATGCGCACCAACGACCGTAAAATCGAAGGTGTGAGCTCGAACTGGGGCATTAAAATCGGCGCGCTCGGCGAGTTTTATTTTGCGGATAATTATGCCCTCACAACGGGCCTTGGCTTTGGCTTCAATCAAGGCGGAAGCCTCCAAAACGGCTATGCACAGTACAAACCCTGGGACGAATCCGACTTGAGTGAAATCCCCTCTGATGTCTTTGCGCTTGATGCCAAACTTCACTACCGTATCAACTATGTAGAAATCCCCTTAGGCCTTAAAATGCGCGGTGGATCGGGCGAAGATGCGCGGTTCAAATTCTACGCTGAAGCCCCCATATTTACCCTTGGTTTCGTAAGCAAAGGCACTGGTGATATCCGAGGCACAAACAATCAAAACCTGGAGGATATTGATATTAAGGATGAGGTGAGAGGGCTTTCACTTTCCTGGGGTCTTGGTGGCGGCATCGAATACGAGATTGCTACCAATGCCACGCTGGTGACTGGACTAGTGTTTCAGAAGCAGTTCACAGACCTTACCAGAAGTGAACTGGTGAGCAATGATCCCATGGGAGAATTGAACAAAAAAGATTCCAAGGCCACATTTGGAAATATCGCGCTCAGGGTTGCGGTATTTTTCTAAGTACCGATGAATGCGATTTTTCTAACAAGCCCCCTCGTTTTACATCAACGGGGGGGCTTGTTTTTTTTAGCCTTTTTCGCACTTGTTTCCAAGTCTTCCAAGATAGTAATCGCGCTGTTCGTGTGGGCAATACGCTCGTAATCAAGACTGTAATAGACGAATTTTTGATCACGGCGGGTATTTACCAATGCCGCTTCTCGCAAAATGCGCAAATGCTGCGATGCCACGGACTGTTCGATCTTGAGTGCTGCGAAAATTTCCCCAACGTTGGCAGAGCCATTGTTTTCGTGAATCACGCTGATAATTCGCAATCGAAGTGGGTGAGCCAATGCCCTTAAAATACGCACGGCTGGTTTTAATTGCTCACCATTGATGAGTGGTTGCTGTGTTTGTTTAGTCATTCTTATTGCCTTGTAATCGGAATGAGATTATTCTAATAAGGGGGCAAAGATGCAATACCCCTTTTTATTGAGCAACGTTGCGAAATAAAAAAAAGCAAGCCGTTCTGTAAAACAGAACGGCTTGCGATGAAATACACTCAATTAACCATTAAACAAACTGCAAGATCAAGCAGCGAGTTCTTCCACGAGGGAGGAAATCTGGCCTATTCTGTTGCGGTTGACGGAGTAGAAAATGAACTTTCCGTTGCGTTCCGTCTGCACCACGCCTGCACTGCGCAGGATGGCGAGGTGCTGGCTTGCGACACTTTGTTCCAGCCGGAGTTTCACATAAATTTCAGTCACGGTCATGCGCTTGTTCTCGTCCAAAAGGTCGAGCATTTTTTGGCGTAATTTGTGGTTCACAGCGCGCAATACCAGCGCGGCCTTGCGTAACTCGATGTAGTCGAGTGACGTGTCGTGTGCCCCATTTTTGAGCGACACACGTTCGATGTTTGTTTTTCCCATACTAAATGTTTGAAAAAGGTGAGAGGACACAGTTTTGAAACTTTACTGTGTCACAAATTGTGCCAATTTGATTTTCAAAAAAGTGACATACATTGCAAATAGCAGACGTAATCGCTTTTATATCAGCACGAAAATAAGCAATATAAATCAATAAATTGTAAAACAATCATATTTTCTTCAAAATGGCGGCTTGGTGGGCGTAGTGATATTCGGAGCTTTCATGTAAAATGGCTCGAAATAGGCAATATCCTGAAAATCAGTATTTTGAAAAAAATGCTCCGCAAGCATAGCAAGGTTGGCAGCGGAGCATTTTTTTGTCTCCGAAAAAATTATTTTTTCTGAAAACCCGCCGCTCCTAATTTTTTCCATACCGTTCCCAGCCAAAACAATACCGCTAAACTCAACTCCACCCGTTTTTTCTGAAATGAACTTTTCAAACGAATTGTTTTCTAAAACCAAGGGCTGCGCAGGCGCTATTTCTCGCAGTTCCGCATCGTACACCGCAAGCCAAATTTCTTGACGGCGTGCATCCAACATTGGGACGAAAATTGGGGTATTTGGATATTGGGATATTGGATATTGGACATTGGATGGAGTCACCAATTCCCAATCACCAGTCACCATACGGCTGGCATAGGCAAGCGCCAACAGTGTATCTACCGCAATGAGGGGCTTGTCCAGTGCATAACAGATTCCTTTCGCTACAGAAGCCCCCACGCGCAGTGCGGTGTAGCTGCCTGGGCCTCGGCTCAGCGCCACTGCGTCGAGTTGGGCGAGCGGGATGCCCGCAGCCTCGGTGCATTCGCTGATTTGAAGGGTAAGGAGTGCTGCGTGGCTTTGAGTTTCCAGATTTTCTGAAAGTGCAACTACCCTGCCGTCCACGCTAATGGCGGTGGAGCAGACCTCGCTTGATGTTTCGATGAGCAGAATTTTTGCCATTCAGGGAGTGAGATTTTACCACATAGCGCACATAGAACACATAGTTTCTTGATTGGATGCAAATCTAACTATGTGTTCTTTGTGCGCTATGTGGTAGATTAGAAAAATGTAAGCGCAAAAGTAAGTCCAGCTCACCCTACTTTTGACCGACCAAATTTTTCCTGCTACTATGCTGCTTTACAATGTAACTGTAACCATTGACCTCGATGCACACGCGGACTGGCTTCGTTGGATGCGCGACACGCACATTCCTGATGTGATGATCACCGGGATGTTTATCTCCTACCGACTCTGTCGCCTCATCGGTCACGAGCATACGGACTCCGAAATCTATGCCGTGCAGTATGCCGTGAAAGACATGGCACATCTGCTGCGCTACCAAAACGAGTTCGGCCCCGAACTCCAACGCCAGCATAAAGAACGATATGAAGGGAAGTACGCCGTGTTCCGCACGGTTATGGAAGTGGTGGATCATAATGAAGTGATAGCGTAATGAAGTGATAGGACTCCAGCATGAGTGGAGGCGAGATGCTAAGACAGATAAAAAATGACCCAATGACCCAAAATGACCCAATGACCCAATGACCCAATGACGCAATGACCCAATGACCCAATGACGCAAAATGACCCAATGACCCAATGACCCAATGACCCAATGACGAAAAATGACCCAATGACCCAATGACGAAAAATGACGCAAAATGACGCAAAATGACCCAATGACGCAAAATGACACATTGACGTTCCTCCATCTTTCCAAAAGTTCCCGTGAACTGAATGGCACGGTCGCACTCGAAGGTTCTAAAAGCATCAGCAACCGCGCCCTCATTGCCCTGGCCCTGGCCGGAGCGAAACCCCTGGATTGGCTTAATAATCTTTCCACGTCTGACGACACCCAAACCCTGCTGCGGTTGCTGGAGCAAGACAACCGCACTTTCGATGCCGGTGATGCCGGAACGACCTTCAGGTTTATGACGGCATTGCTCGCTACACAGCCCGGCGAGCAGGTGCTTACTGGATCGAAAAGGATGCTTGAACGACCTGTCGGCCCCTTGGTGGAAGCATTGCTCGAACTCGGTGCGAACATCCAATTTTTGGAAAAAAAAGGCTATCCGCCTTTGAAAATCGGAGAAATGAAGCCCCGAGCACGCAGCGTCCGAGTGGCAGCCGATGTCAGCAGCCAGTTCCTTTCAGCACTGTTGCTGATTGGACCGTATTTGCCTGAAGGGCTGGAGTTGGTGCCGCAAGGTCCGCTCGTGTCTCGACCTTATTTGGAAATGACACTGCATTTGATGCGGCATTTTGGGGCAGTTGTAGGATGGCAAGGCGAGGCCATTGTGGTTGCACCAGGCCGGTACACCCCGCGCCTTTTGGTGGTGGAAGCTGATTGGTCGGCAGCCTCGTACTGGTACGCGATGGCGGCGTTTTCTGAAGACTTGGATTTGACCCTGAAAGGGCTTCAGGAGCACAGTTGGCAAGGCGACTCGGTGTTGGCAACCATGATGCAACGATTTGATATTCAAACATTTTTTGGGGAAAATGAAGTTCGCCTGAAAAAAATGGGTGCAGCGTCGAGACCGCTCTTTGAAAAGGATTTTTTAGCATGTCCTGACCTTGTACAAACACTCGCCGTGGTGTGCGCGGGACTTGGAACGACCGGGGTTTTCAGCGGTTTGGAAACGCTGCGCATAAAAGAAACCGACCGCATTGGAGCACTGAAAACCGAGCTTGAAAAACTGGGCGTTTCGTTTTCCAAACTCCCCGCTCGTTTTTCAAAAAAATGGCCGGAGAAAACGTTTTACAGTTTAGAAGGCAAGGCTGATTTGTTGACCTTGCCGCGCTTTGCCACTTATGGCGACCACCGTATGGCAATGGCTTTTGCGACCCTTGCGATGCTCAGCCCCGTGAAAATAGAAAACCCGGAAGTAGTGTCGAAATCATACCCTCAGTTTTGGGAGCATTTGAAAAAGATGGGGTTTGAGGTGAATTTTGGACCCTAATTGCACCAATTAACATGAGTTTTAGATAACTAATTAAAGCCGCATAG
>CAZPTQ010000011.1:31478-34207 GCA_964589365.1 uncultured Saprospiraceae bacterium | reverse complement strand
GACCCTAATTGCACCAATTAACATGAGTTTTAGATAACTAATTAAAGCCGCATAGGCAAGGCTGATTTGTTGACCTTGCCGCGCTTTGCCACTTATGGCGACCACCGTATGGCAATGGCTTTTGCGACCCTTGCGATGCTCAGCCCCGTGAAAATAGAAAACCCGGAAGTAGTGTCGAAATCATACCCTCAGTTTTGGGAGCATTTGAAAAAGATGGGGTTTGAGGTGAATTTTGGACCCTAATTGCACCAATTAACATGAGTTTTAGATAACTAATTAAAGCCGCATAGCGGCGACATTTTGGTAGCGTCAGCGTGGCAAAAAACAACATTGAAACATGAACACAGGAAAATTGACAAAGCCGCTCAGGGATTTGGGCCTGATGCACCTGCTTGACAAGGCCAAATACACCTATCAAAAATGGAAGAACAGCAACCACAATGCGCGATTTGAAAAGGACAATCCCAATGTGAAATTGCCGCCCGATTACATGCTATTTGAGGCTTTTCAATTGGACTACCAAAAGTATTACGAAGGTGGCGAGCACACGGCAAGTTGGCTCAGGGGTTTGTTCGAGCAACACACGCCTTTAACCGGAAAAACCCTCTTGGACTGGGGTTGCGGACCCGCCAGGGTGCTGCGGCATTTCCCCAAATTGCTGGGAAGCACCTGCGAAATCCACGGCACAGATTACAACCCAAAAACCATTGCCTGGTGCCGCGAGAATATCGAGGGCGTCACTTTTGCCATCAACCAATTGAACCCGCCCACCCAATATCCAGATGCATATTTTGACCTACTATACGGCATCTCTATTTTCACGCACCTATCGGAACCCAAGCACCAGCCTTGGTTTGACGAGTTGATGCGGATTTCCAAAAAGGGCGCAGTATTGGCCCTGACTACTCATGGGGACGTTTTTCGCGAAAAACTCACGGAACAGGAACGCCAAGATTATGAACAAGGCAAACTCGTAGAGCGGGGAAAAGTAGTGGAAGGGCATCGGGTTTTTGCGGCGTTTCACCCCCCGGCCTACATCCGGCAATTGTTTGAACCCCAAGCTGAAATCCTGGAGCACATTGGAGGCACACGGAAAAGTTGGGGTTTGGAGCAGGATGTCTGGATTTTGAAAAAGAGACATTAATCTTCCTTTTTCCTTCGCCTGGCTTTAGGAGCGGCAGGTTTTTTCGCCTTTTTTTCTACCTCGGGTAGATCAGCATTGGGTTCTTTGGCAATTTTTTCCATTTTATGCTCAAAAACAGACAATTCACTTAGGGGCAATTGATCGGGTTCCCTGGTCACTTTCCTACCTAAGCCCAACATTTTAAAAATCCAGCCATAAATGCTTGAAAAAAAAGTTTTTTCCACCAAAAAAGTAAGCACGGTAGTGAGCACGGTTGAACAAAGGATGATAGAGAATACCACCGATTGGATGATCTCACCGCCTGCCACGCCTTGCTGCGCTGGCAAGGAAGCGAGTACCGCCGCACCCAAGCCCTTGGGTATCATTGTGGCCATGTAAGAAGCGTCTTTGAGCGAGGTGCTGCGCGGCACGGAGATGCGTACAACAGGGATGCGCACGAGGAACAAAATGCCCGTAATGCCTGCGCCAAGCATCATCCAATGCCAATCCTGGAGACGGACAGATATTCCGATATACACAAAAAAGAAGGTACGGAGCAAGAACACCGCTTCGGAAAAAAACGCCCGCTCATTGTCATTCAGTGAAATGGGTTTGCGCGAAATGGCGTTCCGCATAATCGGTGGACCCAGCACGTCAATATTTCCCAACGTAATACCAAACGCCAGAGCAGCGATGGGGCCGGAAAAGTTGAGCAGTTCGACGAAGCCATATAGAATGAACACAAACGCGGGGGTAGTAAAAACGGTGTTTTGAAGCGTACGCATCTTGTTCAACATAATGCTCCAGCCAAATGCACCCACTATGCCAAGCATAGCGGCCAGGATAAACGCGGCGATCATCTGGCCTGTAACGAAGGCAACATCTACAGTCCCGATTTTGTAAGCCGTGAGCAAGGTAAGCGGAACAGCAAGCGTAAAAACATCGGAAAAAGCCGATTCCAAGACCAGGATCGTTCGGGTGCGTTCGCCCATGGGAAACTGTCGCACCAAAGTGGTGATAACTGCCGAGGAGGTGCCGCCTACGATGCTGCCCAACATCAGTGAGCGCACAAAGCCCAAATCTGTGTAATAGAACACGATACCACCCGCAACCAAACAAGTCGCCAGGAAGTTGTAGGTAGTGATGCGTGCTGTGCCGGCGATAGAATTGATGAGTGGCTCCAGGCGCTGGTCAATACCACTTTCGAAAAGGATGAAAATCAGCGTAATGGTAGTAAAAACAGGCCCGACTGCGCCAAATTTTTCAGGCGTGACGAACCCCCACACCGGCCCCAGCAAGAGCCCAATGATAAAAAGCCACAGCACATCGGGTATCTTTGTGCGCGCAAAAAGCGCCGCAAACCAATGCGATAAAAAGATGGTACAGCCGACAAATACGATGGTGAGCGCAGTAGGCATTTTTGAGAATGTGGTCAACTGGTAAAGGGCGAAAGTAGTCAGCCGTGTACAAATCCAATGTAAAATCATGTCACGATTATCACCAATCACCAATTTACCCGCCGTAGCTTTAGCGAAGGAGGGTCACCAGTCAGCCGTAGCTTTAGCGAAGGAGGGTCACCAGTCAGCCGTAGCTTTAGCGAAGGAGG
>CAZPTQ010000011.1:0-31378 GCA_964589365.1 uncultured Saprospiraceae bacterium | reverse complement strand
TAGCGAAGGAGGGTCACCAGTCAGCCGTAGCTTTAGCGAAGGAGGGTCACCAGTCCGCCGTAGCTTTAGCGAAGGAGGGTCACCAGTCAATCAATAAACCAATCCTCCTTTTCGATGGGGTGTGCAACCTTTGCAATGCTTCCGTGCAATGGGTGCTGAAACACGACCGTCGGGGCGAATTCCGCTTTTCTGCACTACAATCTGAATTAGGCCAACAATTGTTGCTCCAACACGGGCTTGCTTCCGAACATTTCGACACGGTGGTGTTGGTGGTAGGAGAGCAGATTTTCTTGCGTTCTGATGCTCCACTCGAAATTGTGCGGCGGCTTGGCGGTCTTTGGCGCCTACTCTATTTTTTCAAAATCTTGCCTCGGCCATTGCGTGATGCTGTGTACAACTTCGTGGCCCGCAACCGATATCGGTGGTTTGGCCGCAGGGAAGAATGTATGCTGCCGAAACCTGAGTGGAAAGAGCGGTTTTTGTAGTAGCGGCAACTTTGGGCTTTATCCGCAGCAGACAGCAAGCGGCGGCTAAAGCCGCCGCTACTTCCTATCAAAAAAAATCCCGCATAAAATATAAAATTATCCATCGCATCAGATATAACTTGCGCCGCTTTATTCTTTAATCCGCAGAATATCTCGATCACAATTTTATCAACTTTACCATGAACAAATTTCTCTCTCTCCGGCGGGTGCTGGCGATTGTCGCCCTGCTTGTGGCCGCCTGGCTACTTTATCCCATCGTTTTTGGCAAGAAAAAGCCACGTGCACCTGAGGAAGTCCTTGTGAGGATTGACTCAGCACCCAACAACCTCAACCTCTTCATGAACGGAGGGCACGCACCATCCACGTTCGTGTCGCGTCAAATGTTCCCCTCATTGGGCGATCTCGATCCAAAGACCTTGGTGATGAAACCGATGCTCGTAAAAGCAATCCCAGAGGTACGGATAGTGGCAGATGGGCCGCGAAAAGGCCAATTCGCCTACGACTTTGAAATCATACCCGAAGCGGCTTGGGACAACGGTACTCCCGTGACGGCCAATGACGTGGCATTTACTTTCAAACTTGTCTTCCTACCCGGCCTTCCCGCCATTTTTCGTGGGTATTTGACTCAATTGTCTGGAATAGAAATTGATCCGGCCAACCCAAAAAAATTCAGTTTTTACTTCAGCAGCTTCTACATGCTCTCCAACGAGACAGTTTGTAGCACACCTATTTACCCGGCCTACAACTATGACCCAAACAACAGGCTGGCGAACATTCTGCTGAGCGATTTATTGGACCCGAGCAAAACGGCCACCCTCAGTGCTGATGAGAATTTGAAGGCATTTGTAGCAGAATTCGGACAGGCAAAATATGTCAACGACCCCAATGCTGTTTCAGGTTGCGGCCCATATCGTCTGGAATTGATGAACGAGCAAGGGGTCGTATTGGTCAAAAAACAAAATTGGTGGGGCGACAAGGTAGCGGAGCAATATCCCATGCTCGCAGCGCACCCAAAAAAATTGATCTACAAGGTGGTAAAAGACGACCTGAGTTTGGAAAACATGATAAAAAACGGCCAGCTGGATTTGATAGGAGGAGTCATCACCCCTACGAAGTTTTTGGAAATGAAGGCCAACGATTCGCTGAACACCAAGTATGACTTTTTTACCGTCGGCACCACCCAATACAACCGTTGGGTACTCAATCACCGCAACCCCATCCTCGCCGATGTGCAGGTACGGCGAGCGCTTACGCATGTTGTGGACTACGATTATTTTGTCAATCAGGTAAACCGTGGATTGGCAGTACGAATTAGCTCCCCAATGCCTCCAGACAGGCCGTATTATGCCAAAAATCTTGCTTTGCCCGATTTTAACATAGCCAAAGCAAGAGCCTTGCTCGAAAAGGCGGGATGGACGGATACGGATGGAAATGGCATTTTGGACAAGGTAATCAACGGAACGCGCCAACAACTTTCCTTCAAATTGATGGCAGCTACTGCGGTGAAAACCAATGAATTATTCGCCAACAGCTTGAAAGAATCGGCTCGGCAGGCGGGCATTGATCTTGTCGTAGCAAGCACCGACCTTTCTGTAATGAGCGCCGATACGCGCAGCGGCAACTATGACAGTGCTTTGCTTGGGGTAGCGCTTTTCCCAGGACAAATAGAATACTACCAACGGTTTCACTCTAAAAGCCTCTCCCCGGCTGGCGATAACCGCGCTGGTTATATAAGCGCAAAAGCCGACAGTCTTATCGAGGCAATCCGAGTGCAACCTGACGTAGCCAAGCGAAATGATTTATACCTCCAGGTTCAACAAGTGTTCTACGATGAGATTCCTGAAATTGTGCTGTTTGCACCCTTGCAGCGCATTATCATCTCCAAAAAATTTGTTCCAGGCTTGGAGAGCGCCAACCGCCCAGGGTACTACGAGCAATTTGCGCGTATGAAGCCGGAATAGTGAATAAAGGATTAAACAGCAAAACAGGAGAACAGGAAAATATAAAACCATGCATTGTGATCCGAAGATGGCCAAAGTCTTCCATTTTCGATATCAATATCCGCTCAGTTTTACATTTTCCTGTTCTCCTGTTTTGCGGTTTTGCTGTTTAATTTATTACTTCCCGCCCCCCTGCATCTCCTCCAAATATTCCTCCCCATCATTTTCTGGTTGGGTGGGCGCATCGAGCATCATGTCTACCGAAGCGCCACCAAATTCTGCATCAATGGCTCTGGCGATGAGCAATTTTCGCGCTTCACTACGCTCGAACTCGGCTTTTACCACCCGTTTTTTGCGCTTCATATCATACTTGTCCAAGTTTCCCACAATGCTGTAGTAAAGGTTGAAACCGCCCTTCTTTTCGGGGAGAGGATCCAAGTCGGAGTCATACTTCTTAAGCCGGTTGAGCAACACCTGGCCCGCGTTGATTTTGATTTTGTAATCAATGTCGTTGTCAAACGTATGCTCGCCACTCAAGGTCATGTTTAAGGCATTACTCTGGAGGAACATCACGGGCAGATAGAGCCGTTGATTCTTGATTTCCAAATAGTTCTGCAAGTCAGTGAATTTTATTCGGCGCAAATCTTCGAGGTGAACAAAGCTGGAAAAATCCTCGAACATCTTCACTTTTTGAAGTTCGCCGTTGCTGGCCTGCACATCGGCAAGGGCGCGGAGGCGTTTCATATCGAATTCACCCGTGTCGTTCCAATAAGTCCACAACACTACCCGTCCGCTCAATCTGCCGCGCATGTTCTGGTCTGTAATGACTTCCTGCCCAAAATTCTCGCATTGGGCCAGCATGGTTTGCAGATCAAGGTTTCGAGCGATAATGTGCATTTTCAACGAAGCGGCAAGGTCGAAGCGGGCATTGCCTTTAAGCGCAAGTTCACCCTGCATAGCCGCAGCATTTCCATTGAAATTCAAATTGTTGTGATCAAACTCAAACCTGCCGCCAAAGTTATTCCCTTCAATTTTTCCGTATTTGAAACCATTGATATTTGCCTCGAAGGTGCCTTTTAATTTATTCATGGCGAGGCTACGCGCCTCATTTTTTTCTTTTTTCAATGAATCCAGACTGGCTTCACTGCCCGCTTCTGTAACGGAGCTTTGTACCGAGAACATTCCAATAATTTGATCCACGTCAAAGTTTTCTGAGCGGAGTTTTGCACTGAATTCGAGGAGCGCACCCGCCGTATTCAAAGAATCTGCGAAGAGTACTGGGAGCAGGTTTTTGGCTGAACCATCGAGCAAAAAATCGCTTTTCCCGGCGCGAAGCATAAAGCTGTCGAGTCGAAATTCATTGTCTTCCAACCGAAGGAAACCTGTCTCGGCGAGCAGCGGGGTTTTGTTGTAAGTAATCGCGGCATTTTCAAATTGAATTTCGCCCGAAGCACTTACCAGACTAATGCGCCGCATGCTCGTCATGTCTGCGTATCGGCCTTGCACCGTGAGCCGGTTGAGTCGTATCAGCCCGTCGCCAGCTGTGATGAGTGCGTTGTCAAAAAGCCCATACGCGGCATCGAGCGGCAATGCGCCGTTGGCATGAAATTCAACTATCGGATCCTCTAATTGATTCACTTTCAAAGAAAAACTCAAAGCCTGGCCACCAAAGTCACTTTTGAAATCGGCCAGTTCAAACTCGCCGCTTCCATCTGGCTGGGCGTTGTAGCGGGCGCGGAACGAAACATTACGAAGCGGGCCTTGAAGTTTTTCGGAGCTCACTTTTCCATCCCTGAGGGCTACCTCGAAGCTAATGGCCGGAGTTTCCGTTTTGCTCAAACGGCCCTTAACCGTGCCGCTGCAAGCGTAGTTGCCCGTGCTCTGAAATTCCCGGAAATACGCATGATAAGCACCCGGCATTAAATTGGCGATCATAGAAACATCGCCCTCTTGACCCACTAATTTGAAATTCAGGTCGGTTCCATCGGGTTTTGCAACAGCCAGTCCCTCCACGTTGAAGGTGTTGCCGCCAAGCGTGAGTTCCACGTTCTGGAAGGCGTACACGCCACGTTTGAGGTCAACCGCCAACACAGCATCGTAACTGAGTTTTTGACCAGCGAGGTAACGGCTGCTGTCGGAATCGAGGCGGGTTATTCTAATCTCTGCCTGGCTCGAAAGCCGGAATTGTTGGACTGAAAAATTGCCGCTTGCGCTGGCTTGATCTACTATCATTTCAGCGGTTTGTCGGGTAGGGGCGTTGTCGTACAGCATCGCAATATTTTGAAATTCGGCTTCTTCCAAAGCAAGGCGGAGTGTGCTTTCGGTCTCTGTTTTTTTGGCGGTTTTGGATTCCTTGAAAATATCGGTGTTCGATTTTCCGGCGCGGTTCACTACGATCCGGACTGCCCCATCGCGCAGGCGAACGGAGTGGATTTTCAGATCGTCGCCGAACAGGCTGAACAAGTCAAATCGGAAAGAAAGCTCCTGAGCAGCAAGGAGTTGTCCACCAAGCGCATCTTTGAGCCGAACTTGGGAGAGCTTGACAGTAGCAGCGGGAAAGCCCGAGAGCAGCGAAAGGCTGGCTTCCCCCACGCGGAGTTCGGTTTTGAGGTTTTTATTGATTTCGGCCACAAGTTGCTGACTCACCTGCTTGTCAAAAAAAGCAGCGATCAGCACCAGCAAAAGCAAAAGGCTGAGCACTGAGAACAGTAGGCCAAGCAAGATGCGGCGCAACCAGGAGCGGCGGCCCGGGGTAGGCGGATAACTGGGTGGAACTTCCATCGAAAACGGTTTGAAGATGAAAAATTCAAGCAAATAAAACGTTGCGTCGTTGCGTAAAATAAATTTTCCTTCTCGCTTATTACTCAACTTTTACCATTTTCTCAATCTCCTTTTTCCACACAAAATACCCAAGCCCATTCAGATGCAGGCCATCTTCTGTAAATTTTGAGGCAAGGTTCCCGTCCGCATCTTTCAGGGGCGTGGCAATATCGAGGAAGGGCAATGCAAAATCCCGGGCAATCTGGGCGATGCGGGCATTCACTTCTAATATCCTTTCATTCTTCACCCCGACGTGTCGCACGTCATTATTGACAGGCAAAACGCTTTGCAAGTACAGCTCCGTTTCGGGTGATTCCGTCCTAATTTTCTGAACAATGGCGCGGTAACCATGTTCGATTTCTGGTACAGAATTCCCAAAAGCCAGATCGTTTACCCCAATTAACAAAAATATTTTCAAAGGTTTATGCCGCAAGACTTCCGGCAACCGCTCCAGCATACCTTCTGTGTAATCGCCCGAAATACCTCGATTGAGTACCACAGGCCCCTCAGCAAAAAGTTCGTGCCACTCGGCATGTGCTGTCTGGCTGTCGCCAAGGAAAATGATGCTTCCCGGTCTTTCGGGCAGTCGCTCGAAATGTTGGGCGCGGTGGTGGTAAAGCCCCTCCGTTGTGCGTTGCAAGCGAATAAACACATGCCTAAACCCGCCCAAACGGTTCACGGCGAAACCCCCTGCCCCAATGGCCAGGAGGTTGAAAAAGAACGAGAGGTAAAGCAGTCGTTTCATATTTAAAAAAGTTCCTTCCCCGCAAGTTTTGTCAAACCGCCCACGATTTTAGAACCCAGTTCGAGCGCAAACGCATACTGTTTGTACTTGCGTTTAAACTTTGGCCCCAAGTCAATCAAATCGCGGATATAGGGTTTTTGCACGGTGCGCACACCGAGCGCGATTTTGTCTATCGTACCGAGGCCTCCCTGCCATTTTTCAGATTCACGAAGGATTTTCTCCATCGAACCGCGATTCTGGTCGTGGTATTTTTTCACGTATTTCACCCCTTTCACAGGATCAATAAACTTGAGGTCTTCGTGCATGAACTTGACGTAGTCCTGCACCAGGCCGTCGAGTTTTTGCTCGGCAGGGAGGTTGCTGTTGGCCAAGCGGATGAGTTCTTTTTGGTGTGCGGAGAGCCATCGGTTTTGTTTGAACGATGCGCAGTTGGAAAACAAAAGCAACAGGCAAAAGGGTGCAGAAAACAGTATTAGTTTTTTCATAGGGACAAATGTAAAAAAGCCCACGAAGCTCTTTCGCTTCGCGGGCTTTGGATATGTTTCATAAATGAATAATCGTCGGATTGGGATGGCCTCTTTGCCCGCCATAGCGCGCAGCGCGAAGGCGGGTAAATTGGATTAATGTGGTCAATGGATTAAAATTTTCCCGGAGGCTACCAACTTGCCGTCAGCGGCAAGTTGGTAGATAAAGTTTCCTGCCGGGAGTTGTTGCCGGAGCAATCGGAATTCGGAATGGTCAAAAAATTGATTAAAAATTAATCGGCCTTGGATATCGTACAGCAGAAGGGCATAGGATTTAGCATGGATGCCTTCTACTTTGAAATTGACACTTTCGGTAGCAGGGTTGGGGAACACCTTCACGTCTGCCCCTTTTACATAGACTTCTTTCGTATCGGTAAGAATTATAAAGCTGTCGCAAACGGTGTGATACGTTGTATTACTGAACACCGGAGCGTTGAAATCAAAGTAGATGGCGGCGCTATTGAAGATCGTCGTTTCGCATGGCACGTCCAATTTTTGAGACACGCGAAACTTTACGAAACCTTCACTTGGCACACCGCCACCGGGGAGGAGATTAAGGTTGGAAAGGGTGAACTCCACGATGCCGCCGCCCAAGATGTCAAACTGGTAGGGATGGCTCGCAGCGCCCGGGTACACCGTTGCCGGGTCCAGCACAGCAGAGAGGGTGTCGCG
The DNA here is from genome assembly GCA_964589365.1 of uncultured Saprospiraceae bacterium. Classification (GTDB taxonomy): domain Bacteria; phylum Bacteroidota; class Bacteroidia; order Chitinophagales; family Saprospiraceae; genus M3007. The sequence goes on along the minus strand of CAZPTQ010000011.1, from coordinate 24,192 downwards.
GATAACGACCTGCTGCACTGTGTCGGCGCCAGTGTTCTGAAATTGGATTACAAAGTCCAAATCGGTTTGTGGACTGACGTAATGAGGCACGTCATAGCCTTTAGGATGGCCTCTTTTTAAGTACAAAGGATTAAAATCGGAATCGTTGCTTTCTTGGCAGTCGCTTTCGACAAAAGCATCTGCGTCGTCTTCAGGGAACATCGTATAGAACCCGAGCGATACTTCGCTCGTGCTGGTATCGGTCTGGCAGCCTTCCACTGCAGCGGTTGGGTAGCTGGTGCCTGGGTAGCCGGGGCTTTGTTCGGCGATGATGCGGAAAGTGCCGCCGGTAGCGAGGATTGACCACACTACCTGACTTTGGCCTGCATCCAGATCGAATTTGTAGTCTGGGCTGCCGGGAGGAGTGAGCATCACCACATCTTCGGTGATCACATATCCCAATGGCCCACCCATACCCCCAGTTCCAATATTCTCAAGGATCATTTTGACGGAGTCATTCTCGCAAAAAGCCCTAGCCGCAATAATCGCCCCATCCCAGCCTGTGTTGTTTCCACAAAACTCGTTCGGGCTTATCAGGGCGGTCACACAGTGCGTTTGGCCGGTTTGTGTATCGTCACAATGGAGGAAAGCGGTTATGGTAAAATTGCCACAATCGCCGTTGTTGACCGTGCCAAGATCGAACTGGTAAACATTATTTCCTTGGGGGATAGCCGTAATAGAACTGCCCGTGAGCGTCAGGAAAGGATCGAGCGTAACCGCCACTATGGTATTGAGCGAAGGCACTGTCCCGGAGTTGCAATATCGGATGCTATAAATATTGTCGGCGCAGCGGCGCAACACAGGAGTCATCACGTCCACTTCGTTCCTCGGGCAATCAAACAGGGTACGTGCTGGTACGTTCACATAAACGGTGTCGTAAAAATTCGGCACATAAACGCTCACCACAGAATCACAAGATTTCCAGTAGGGGTTTGGCGGGAAAAGGATCAAGTTGTAGTTGCCGGTATCCACCTCTACTTTCAAATCGCCATTGGCATTGGCAACGGTATAAAGGGTATCGAATGGACTTTCAAGCCTTACCACCCAGTTGCGAAGGCCCGGTTCGTCCAGGTCTTTTTGGCAGTTGGCATTGAAATCACGAAATATATTGGCCTGAATGTAACTGGTAAGTACCGTGCAATTTTCGTCCGCTTTAACCAGATAAGCATAAGATTCCCCAAAGGGGCCTACAAATTGCTCGGTAGAACCGGCGATAACTGCCCCACCCCTCACAGGAACCAAAGCAAAACCAGCATCAGGGCCGCCCCGGCCTACCACCGCTTCGCAAACAACTGTCCCGTTAGCATCAAGCTTGAGCAAAACTACATTGTCAAGGTTATTGGCGCTGCTGCGGTAACCGGTTGCAAAAAAGTGGGCTCCTGAAGAGGCCAATGCATAAAAATTGTCGCTAGGGAACAACTTTTGCCAAATAGGCGTGAGGCTGCCGTTCTCATCAATTTTCAACAAAAAGCCTTGTGCTATCGGACTGTCTGCCTTTGTAATACCGGCAAGCACAAATGAGCCGTCGGAAGTGCGGGTCACCGAACGGGCTTCATCATCCTGCGCATCTCCGAGAACGCCTACCAGGGAATAATCGTTGTTCCAAATCAAGACGCCGTTCGCATTGATGCGCAATGCCAGCGCATCTTTATCGTCTACTGCTGACAGGGTGGCTTTTGATTCTCCAGCAATTACAAAATCGCCATTTGGGATGGCCACTATCGAATGCCCCCTCCGTCGGTACTCCAGTTGGCCGTAGGTATTGAACCATACCAGCGTCCCTTCAGAGTCCGTTTTGAGAGCAAAAACATTTTCTTTTCCACCTGCATAGCTTTGAAAACCCGTTAAAACCAAGCTGCCATCTGGAAGTTCTTTCATTGCACGGGCTTCGTCGTCAAAGCTTCCGCCAAAAGTCTTGTCCCACAACTTGTTGCCATAAGCATCGGTCTTCAACAAATAAATATCACGGTCAGCCGAGCCAGTTGCATCTTCGTCCACATAGCCTGCAATGGCATAACCAGTGTCCCGGGTAGCCAAAACAGCAAATGCCTCTGTACTGGACCCCGGACCGTCGGCTTCTATTTGCTTGCTCCACTGTAGCTTGCCATCTACATCTGTTTTTATCAGGAAAATAAAGTTGTTGCTATTATAGTAACCCGCGATAATATAGCCTCCATCAGGGGTAGGCGCGAGACTACGGGCGGCATCCTGTCCGCTGCCGCCATAAATACGTTCCCACCCTTGGCTGTTTGCTTGGGCCGCACACAGCAACATTAAGGTGAGTATATACAGGTACTTTTGCATGATGGATAGGATTACTGGTCGGAGGAAATTTCTTTCGACAGTACAAAAGTGCGGCGTAGGGCTGGGCGTGCTAAAGACAAAAATTCGCATTTGTTGAATTATTTTTGTGATTGTTTTACCTTGTGGCCGTATTGTCACGGGCTTGGAACATGACAGATATTGAAAATATACGAAAATTCATGACGAATACCATAAAATATCTTCATTTTTGTGTCACAGGGCACATCACCCTTCCAGACAAACCTATCGTTTCCATTGGCTATTTTGTTGAACAGATAACTTGAAAAAAATATGCAAAAAAGCGTTTTGACCGAAATCGTCCGCGCTCTTGAAAAGAAAGAAATTCGGGAGTTGAACAAGTGGCTTCAGTCTCCCGCCCACAACCAACGGCAGGATGTGGTCAAGTTGTTCGATTTTTTGGTAAAAAATCTGCCCAATGGCGACGAAGCAGCAGAAAAGGCGAAAGCTTGGAAAGCCGTTTTTCCTTCGCAGCCTTATGATGATGCTTATATGCGGCAAGTGATGTACTTCCTTTTGAAGGCCGTTGAAGAGTATTTGGTATTTGTTGATGTGGCCAACGATCGTGTGCAATATCAACTTGCTTTGTCACACATTTACCGGGAACGAAAATTGGAAAAAGCCTATCGGCAAGCCTATAGAATTGGACGGGAATGCTTGGAAAACCAACCACTGCGCGACAACTACTACCTTTTTAACAAATTTCTTTTTGAAAAAGACTATAGCCAACTCGTCATAAAAAACGCAGCGGCTAACCTTCAAGAAACTTCCGACGCACTAGAAAATTGGTTTTTAGCTGAAAAACTTCATATCGCCTTAGCTATGCTGGCGCACCGCTCGGTCTATAAAACAGCAACCTACGATGAAGGCTTGTTTGAAGAAGTGTTAGCGTTCACTCAAAAAAAGGATCTTTTGGAAACTCCTGCGATCGCGGCACATTACTTTGCCTACATGACTACTACAAATCCTTCCGAAGAGCATTATTTCGATGACTTTGAGAAGATTGTTTTAGAAGGCAATGATAGGTCTTTCAAAAAATCCGAAATGCTCGATTTATACCGCATCGCGCTGAACTATTGTACGTCTAAAGTCAATCAGGGAAATTTAGATTTCAGCCGTCGCGCACTCAATTTTTATCGAAGGGGGGTTGAAAATGGCATATTATTGGAAAATAATGTGATGGAGAACAATGTGATAACACGTTATACTTTTGGAAATGCAGTCGCTTTTGCTTTGAAGATCGGAGAGTTTGACTGGGCAGAACAGTTTATTGAAAAATTCCAACATTACCTTGAGGAAAAAGAGCGCAACAGCATTGTCAACTTCAACCAGTCAAGGGTATATTTCGAAAAAGGCGACTATGCACATGCACAACAACTGCTAACACAGTTCGAGTACGACGATATGCTTTTCAATATAATCGCCAAAACCATGTTGCTCAAAATATATTATGAAACCGATGAGTACGACGCTTTTGAGTCTCTTCTAGAAAGTACGCGCACCTACTTACAGCGCAAGGCAGCCCTTGATGCCACCCGCAAAGCCTCCTACAAAAACATGATCAGCCTGATGAAAAAGCTCCTGCAACTCAACATTTTTTCCAAAGCGCAAAAGGAGACCTTTCGCGAACTGGTGCAAAAAACCAATCCCCTCGCAGAAAGGGATTGGTTTTTGAAACAACTGGAAAAAAAATAAATCTCTTTCCGCACGCTCACATCTCTGCCCACATCCGAATCAGGTTGCTTTGCTACGCTTTTTTGCACCGAATGCCCACTTCGCGCTCAAAGCGCATGACTACCGAATCTTTCAGGTTCGGGTTCGGCATACAGTAGAAGTTTTCAAGCGTATCGGCATGTTGCTCGCCGATGCCGTCCAAATTGGAGATCAGGTTGTAGTTGCAGTAAAGTGTTTGCAGGTTGGTCAATCCTTCCAAAGGCTTCAAGCTGCTGATCTGGTTCGAGTTACAGTAGAATTCTTTCAAGTCCGGCAGCCCTTCTACCCCTTCGAGGGAAGTGATCTGATTGTTATAGACAAAGAGCGAACGCAGGCTTTTGAACAAAGCTGCCTCCCGGATATGGGTAAGTTTGTGGAATGTCACTACCACCACTTCCGTGTTCGGCAGCCCAACAAGACCCGACATATCTTCCAACTCAAAAGTCATGTTGGGATACGGCGCATTTGGTCCGGCAAAGCGGTGGTTGGCCGAGTTGAAAACGGTCAGCAACATTTCTTCGCTGAGCGGATCGGTGCTGCTGTGTCGCAGGGCCACTTCGTTGAATGCCTGTTTCCAGGCATCGGTGAGACCATCCCACCAGACAGTGGCGAAAGTGATTTGAGCTTCTGTACGGTGGGAAGAAGTAGGAGATTCCATAATTGCGGAAGTAAATTCAATAGCAGGTGTAGGTTTCAACTTAAACAGGAATGAGTTGGGGTCAGCGGATTCCCAGCCTGCCGGGGCTTCGCTGACCCATAGCACTCAGATTGTTGTCAATTGCGCGAAGGGAAAATCCCGTACATGCAGATCACAAAGTTCATTCCCAGATAGGGCTGTTGGATGTTTACTGGCTGACTTGAGCCAGTAGTGCCTGAAGGCTGTTCTGTGACACCAGCGAGTTGGCCATTGGCTCCCCCGGCATAAATATTAGTGCCTGCAAGGATTGCGCCGTTGTTTTCATCGGTGTTTGGCGCAGCACTTGTAGCGGTAAGTGTAGCGGTAACTGGGTGGGTGTGCGCCGCTAAGTTGTTGACAGTTAGCGTCACATTCTGATTCCCTGCAACTTCCCCCAAAATGACATTGGAGAGGCCTGCGCCTTGCCCCACGCCCACTGCAGCACGCCCTTGGAAATTGGGCAGCCCGAACGTAGTTTGGCCATTGCCGCCATACGTAGTGCCGAGCAAGGAAAAAAGAGCGGTGTTTTGGTTTATTGCTATGATTTGCCCGTTGCAGTATGCCCAGTTCTTGGGAGCAAAGTTGCCTGCAAAGAGCATGATGGTTGCCATTGTACCTTCCATATTGATGGATATTTTTTGATGAAAAATTGGATTTGCTTATATGTTTAGTTGCGAGCGGGGAAAACCCCGGCCAGACAAATCACATAGTTCATGCCTAAGTACGGCTGCATGACCGAGAACGGTTGCGTGCTACCTGCGGGACCAACTGATGCGCTAAAGCCGCCATAATTGACCGCTGGCGCAGTACCCGCTGTAGCATAAGTATCTGCCGTTGGAGAAGCCAGAATGTTGCCATTTGCTTGAGTGCCTGAAGCAGCACTGGTGGTGAGATCAATCGCAACAGCGCCTGCAGTGTGTGTATGCGCTGGCATCTCGCCATTCGTCATAGTGGCACTTCCTGTCCCGGCGGTTTGCCCCAAATCATAGTACGAAAGTCCTGGCCCCTGGCCAGCTCCAATTGCTACCCGGCCTTGTAAATTAGGCAGGCCAAAAGTGGCTCTCCCATCGCCACCATAGGTGGTGCCAAGTATGGAAAAGAGGGCCGTGTTCTGTGCAATAGCCATAAGTTGGCCATTGCAGAACGCCCAGTTTCTGGGCGCAAAATTGCCTGCGAACATCATGATGGTTGCTATAGTGCCTTCCATATTGAGAATGATTTTTTTTAAAATGAGTGTTCTTGATAGAAAAAAAGAGCCTGGCTCAGGACTGCGAAGGATAGATGCCTTCCACACAAATGACGTAATTGATCACTTGATACGGCTGGACAATTTGTATGGGCTGATTGCCACCTTGTGGGGCAAGTGTCACGTTCGCGCCAGCCAAGTACGAATTGGCGGCACTGCCAATGGGTGCGTAAAGATTTTGAGCGGTAGTAGCCAATACTTTGGCGGGGCTGCTGCTTCCATCAGCATTGGAAGAACTGGTGCTAACTTGGGCAGACATGGGGTGCGCGTGGGCAGGCAGTTGGGCCTGGGTCAGGGTAATGCTTTCGCTTCCAGACATTTGTCCTAGATTTACGGTGCTAAGTCCTCCGCCTGTACCAGTACCAACAGGGATGCGCCCGCGCAGATCGGGCAAAGCGAAAGTGGTTTGTCCATCGCCACCGTAAGTGGTGCCAATTAGAGAAAAGAGCGCTTCGTTCTGACTGATGGACTGCAATGAGCCGTCGCAGAACAGCCATCCGCGAGGGGCAAAATTCCCTGCGAAAATCATGATGGTCGCTAATGTACCTTCCATAATATAAATGATTGTTTTAATGGTGAAAAGTGCGCAAGAAACAGGGTTTCAAGGTACTAAAGTAAAAAAATTTCTTATGTTTAGGAGTAGATAAAAAAGGAGGGTGGTCGATCTTCCATCGAGCCACCCTTTTTGTTCTTCCTACCGTAAATATTCTTTTGGTGGTGCAAAGATGATGGCCCTTACCCTGCACGGGCAAGGGCATAAATGCGCATTTTAACAAACCCGTATTCTTGCCTACCCTGCCCCGTAGAAATACCTGTTTTGATTAATTTTCATACGAACTCTTTCAAAGCACCAAGCCAGCTCCCCTATATTTGGAGCGAACAGTATTTTTCACGCTAATTTAATTCTCAACATCATGCCTGAAAGTCCTTACCTCATTCCCTTGCAAACAGCGGTCAACTGGACCACTGCATGGCGCAGCGCCCACACCAATTCTATCAAAGCCTTTAAAATCAACATTGCTGAAGTGAACGACATGTTGAAGGAGGCTGGCACCAATTCAATCCGGCTCTATTTTGGCCTCGACAATGGCGTGGAAAAACTCGCGCTCGTTGCCGTAAATGCCAACGGGCAAGACATCATAAACCCCACCGTGGGCGGGGTGGTGATCAGCGGGACTTATGACTTTTGCGACCCTTGCCCGCCTACTTGCGACCCCAACAGCCCTTTGCTGACTGGCCAAATGCCTTAAACATTCGCATACCGTTCCAAGAATCATGATGCCCTGGCCCAAATTGATCATTGCCACTGCCACTTACTTCATCGCATTACCGGTGGCAGTAGCTTTATTCAAATACCGTCATTTGGGTACGACCATGAGAATCATGGCATTCTATGTCTTTTTGGGCGGAATTATTCAGGTTTCTTCGTCCTACCTGAACGCGCAACGGCAAAACAACCTTTGGCTGCTACACCTATATACCCCGCTTGAGTTTGTCTGCATCATCTGGTTTTACAGCAAGGTCCTCCACGGATTTCTAAAGGGAGCGGTGTTTGTGTGGTTTGGGCTTGGATTTGTGGTGCTATCGGCACTTAATTCGGCATTTCTGCAAGACATCGGAAGCTTCAATACTTATGCGCGTAGCCTCCAAGGCATCTTGGTCATTATGCTATGTCTCAGCTGGTGCTACCGAACCCTTTTCGAAATGAAAATCAAGCGGCTTGAGCAGGACCCGGTGTTCTGGGTGAACACCGGGTTTTTGCTCTATTTTTCGGGCAATGTGCTGCTTTTTGCATTCAGCAATTATATTGTAAACATCAATCGTACTTTGAATTTGTATATTTGGGCCTTCCATGCGCTTTTTAGCATTTTGCTATACTTTTTTATCACGATTGGTTTATGGAAGGCCAGATAGATATTTTCCTGTTTCTCTTTGTGGGTATGCTCACCCTCGCGCTTTTGGCCGGGGCGGTCGTAATTTTTTTCTTTTTCTACCAGAAAAAAATGCTCCAGCAACAACTCCAACTCAGCGAAATAGAAACCGTCCACCGCGAAGAACTCCTGCATAGCAACATCGAGCAGGTGGAATCCGAAAGGCACCGCATCGCGACCGACCTCCACGACGAATTAGGGGGGATTTTTTCCACTTTAAAGTTGAAAATCAACCATTTGGATCAGGTGGAAAACACCAAGCAGCTTTTGGCCGAAAGCCGGGAGATCATTGATGCCGGCATTGCCTCCGTACGCCGCATTTCACACTCCATGACCCCACCTGGCCTCGAAATGTTTGGCCTCGCCGACGCGCTTGCAAGCCTCTGCCAAAAAACGGACAGCCCACAGCTCAAGGTAGATTTTGATTTTTCGCCCGATTTCCCCCGTTTGGAAGGGAAAGTCGAACTCGGTTTGTACCGTATTGCACAAGAATTACTAACCAATGCCATAAGACATGCCGAGGCCTCCAAAATTATCTTACATTTGGGCTGCTCGGAAAAGGAAACACACTTTGTATATTTAGACGACGGGAAGGGTTTCGACCCAGCCATCTTACACGACCGAAAAGGTATGGGGCTGAAAAACATAGAAGCACGTGCCAACTACCTGAACGCTTCGGTAGAATGGCACTCGCAACCGGGCAATGGCTTGAAAACAATTGTCAAAGTGCCCTTCGAGGCTTAATAATCTTTATGAGCGAAAACACTATTCATGTGGCCATCGCAGAAGATCAAAGACTTTTTCGAGAGTGCTTGGTTTCCCTGCTGAATGGTTTTGACCGCATAGCGGTAAATGTAGAAGCGGCCAACGGCAAAGAGCTCCTCGAACAGCTCTATATTGCGTCTCCCACCCCACAGGTCGTGCTCCTAGACCTCACTATGCCGGAGATGAACGGGCTGGACACCACCCGCCAACTCAAAAAACTTTTCCCCGAAATGAAAATCATTATCCTCTCTGTTCACAGCGAGGAGCGACACATTGTGCACATGGTTTCGGAGGGGGTCAACGGCTATCTGGTCAAAAACTCCGAACTCTCCGAAGTCGTGCAAGCTGTACAGGCCGTGCATGAAAAAGGATTCTATTTCAACGAATCCGTATTGCGGGCCATCCATTCGGGAATGGCGCACAAACATGAAAAGTCGTACAATCCCAACAGCCCCTTGACAGCCCGCGAAAAGGAAATACTCGAGCTCGTTTGCCAAGAACTTACCACCCCTGAAATTGCAGAGAAACTATTCTTGAGTGTGCGTACTGTGGACGGCCACCGCAACAACCTCCTCGAAAAAACAGGCGCACGGAACACCGCAGGATTGGTCATCTACGCGCTCCGCAACGGCCTCTTCAAGTTCAATTTGTGATAGTTTTTTCAAAGAAACTCGCTTTGCAAGATACCCGACAAATTTTTTTTCAAAAAATACTATTTATTTTTCATGCAAAATAATCAACAAACGCAATATTTATAAAATTAAATAATGATAATTTTTAGCAAAAATTATCATTATTTAATCAATATTTTTAAAAAAAAGTCATTTTATATCTTCAAAACTGGTTTGAAAATTTTCAACAAACCCAAATTTATGTCTTTTGCATGTGGCGCGACTTGTCGCACTTTTGTACTGTCAATAAGAACAAGCGGCGGCGATACAGAAAAAAGCGGCTGGTATTATTGACCACTGGTACTGAAACTTTTCATGAGATTATATACGGGAAATCCGAACGCGGCGCAAACGAGCGCCGCGTTTTTTTTGTGCCTGCCTCAACGGAGACCTCGGAAGTTTTGAAAACCTCCGAGGTCTCCGTTATTCACCGCATCAATTCCTCAATCACTTTCCCTGTTGTCGAATTCGGCTCCATTATGCGCAACATAGCCGCCAGGGTTGGCGCGATGTCGGTAATACTCACGGGCTTGTGGCTCATTCCCGGCTTCACGCGCCAGCCATACCAGAGCAGTGGAACGTGGGTATCGTAAGCATAAGGGGAGCCATGAGTGGTGCCTCCCTTTCCAAAAACTTTATCGTCGGCGTGCCAGGCTGGGTCTAACAGGTATTGGATATCACCAGAGCGACGCGGATGGATGCCCCTGCGCAACTCACTTACAAACGGGTATTCGGGCGGCAAGAGTTCGAGCTCCTGGCGCGTAACCACATCGTACACCCCGGGCAGGCTGCGCACTTGATCGCCAATGACATGCGCTACATCTTCAGGTTTCAAGTCAAAATCAGCAAGCGCGTCCCAGTTGAGCCAAATCTGCTGGTTTTCAATCGCGTGGATAAAATCCCCATTTAGGCCAAACGACGTTGCGAGCGATTTCTCCAACAAATCTTCTAATTTGCTTTCCGCAAAAACACCTGCTGGTATGCGCAGCTGGTTCAAATGAACGGGCGTTTCTGCCCCTCCATGATCGGAGGTAAGAAAGATCAGCACATTGTTTTTGCCAAATTTTTTGTCCAAAAAGTCGAACAAGCGCGTCAGCTCACGATCCATTCTGACGTACATGTCTTCTGTTTCCTGCGCGTGGATGCCAAACTGGTGGGCACAATAGTCCGTTGCCGAATAGCTAAGGCAAAGAAAATCCGGCCACTCGTCTGCGCCCAGTTCCATGCCTTCAATGGTTTTCATGGCAAAATCGGTGACGAGCGTGTTTCCATACGGGGTGTAGCGCAACACTCCATAGTTTCCACTGGCTCGTGCGGCAGCAAAATCATGTGGGAATCCTCCTTTGATGCTAACAAGCGTGGCAGGAAAATCCCAATTGTCAAAACTCTCGGTGGGGGCATGGCCCATTGCCCAGGTTTTATTCAGGAACGTATCAGGCCAGCGACGGGCGTTGTAATCAAGTACCCATCGAGGAAGCCCAAGAGAATCAGGGTAATACGTGGAAGTGATCCAGTTGCCGGAAGCATCGTCAAACCAGTAGCAAGCATTCGGGATATGGCCTGCCGGGAGGATGCCGCCCCGGTCTTTGAGGCAAACGGCGGCTACTTTCGAGCGGAAGTTGTTGCTCAGGCGCAGTTCGTCGGTGATGGTGCTGGAAAGCAGTGCGACGGGCGAATGTTGGCCAGTTCTCGGATCGGTTTTGGCGGTACCGCCCACCAGGCGAACGGCATTGTCGGAGGTACAATAGCGTTTGCTGCGGAACTCGGGGTCCCACCAATCGTTTCCGATGATGCCGTTGAGGGAAGGTGTTGTGCCAGTGTAAATGGCTGCGTGGCCAGGACCTGTGTAAGTCGGCACAAAGTTAAAGTGGGTGGTTTCGCAGGAAAAGCCCCCATCAAGCAAGCGCTTGAATCCGCCAGTGCCGTAGTGGCTCTGATAGCGGTAGAGGTAGTCGTAGCGCATTTGGTCAACAACTATGCCTACAATGATCTTTGGTCTGGATGGAGCGATGTTTTGAGCAATTGCCGCGTTTGATGCAAATAAGAGCAGGAGCGTAAGCGCGTTTATAAATCTCATAGAGAACGTTTTGTGTTAAACAGCATGATGTTTAGGCAATAGAGATGGAGATTTGATCCGCCAAAAAATTCGGTACAAATTCTGGGCAAAGGTGGGGAAAAACAGGCTTAGGAAAAGCCTTCCTAATGTTACCTTTGTGCAACGCACCACAATCTGAAAAAAATGACTGACAACGAACAACTTAGCCCGGAAGAACTAGAAATCCCCTCAACAGAAATCCCAACTCCACCTGCTCCCGCACAACTTGACGTTGACCCCGTGATGATCCGCGCCGAGCGCGTTAAGGCCGAAATTGGTCTGGTCATTGTCGGGCAGGAAGACATGCTTGATCTGCTTTTGGTGGCACTTTTCACCGGCGGCCACGTATTGCTGGAAGGGGTACCTGGAATTGCTAAAACACTGACTGCCAAATTATTGGCTCGAACGCTACACACGGAATTCAGCCGCATCCAGTTCACCCCCGACCTGATGCCTGCCGATGTGGTGGGTACCCCGGTATTCAATATGAAAGCATCGGATTTCAATTTCAAAGCCGGACCGATTTTTTCCAATATTGTCCTGATTGACGAAATCAACCGCGCGCCAGCCAAGACGCAAGCCTCGCTGTTCGAGGTCATGGAAGAGCGGCAAGTGACGGTGGACGGGACTACTTACCCAATGTCAGAGCCGTTTTTTGTAATGGCCACCCAAAACCCCATCGAGCAGGAAGGCACTTACAAACTCCCCGAAGCACAGCTCGACCGTTTTCTTTTTAAAGTCATACTCTCCTATCCTAGTCTAGAGGAAGAGCAATCCATACTTCGCCGTTTCCGAAACGACTTTTCCGGGGTGCTGCGCGAAACGGTAAAGCCCGTCCTCTCACCTGCCGACATCGCTGACTGTCAGCGCATTATCGAACAGGTGTACATACGCGAAGAACTGCTGGACTATATCGCGGCCATTGTGCACAACACCCGCAGCAACACCGACTTGTTCTTGGGCGCCAGCCCGCGCGCCTCACTCTCCTTGATGAAAGCCTCCAAGGCCGTGGCTGCCATGGCCGGGCGCAATTTCGTTACGCCCGACGATATCCGCTATGTATGCTTCCCAGTGCTCAACCACCGGGTGATTCTAACGCCGGAGCGGGAAATGGAGGGGTACACGACGAAAGAGGTGTTGGATGATATTGTGAAAAAGATTGAGGTGCCGCGGTGAGGGCAATAATTTTTCCATACAAACACTGTTTTCCAACCCTTCGTATGGCCCATAATTGGGAATGATTTTGTAGCCTGATTTTTGGTAAAGCCGAATTGCTTCGGGTTGTTTTTGCCCAGTTTCCAGAAGGCAACGGTTGTAGCCCAATTCCTTGGCCCAGGTCTCCAATTCAGACAAAATTGCCCCAGCGATGCCTTGCCCACGGTGTTCTGGACGAACGAACATACGTTTCACTTCCACTGTCTCCTCGGAGTATTCCCTGATGGCGCCACACCCGACAGCTTGGTTTTCTGCAAAAGCGAGCAGGGCGTGCTTTATTTTATCCACTTTATTGAATTGCGCATAAAATGCGTGCTCATCGCCATCGCGTACCGCTAAATCTTGGTCGAGCAAGGCTACGAGTGCGCTAAAATCGGGGTTGCCGGAGCCGATTCGGACGATACTAATTTTTGATTGTAATTTCATATTTCTGTACTGAGAAAAACGTACATCTACCCCTCTAAAAACGCCTTCAAGGATCTGCGGATGAATCCGTTCCAACCTTCCACAAAATTCCCGCTTGCAAAATCTGGGTTGTCCGCTGGGAATGTCTCCAAGCCTGTATGCGTGAGTTGCAGCAGCGTCTTGTCACCTTGAGGTGTTAGCAAGAAGGTCACAAACGATTCGCCTGGATATCCATCGTATCGCCAGCTATAGGTCAATTTTTTGCCCATTTCCACTTCCGTAATTTTGCAAACGTGCATGTATTGTTTCTCTGGAGAGGGGCCGCCAGGGAACCGGAATTCAAAGCCCAGTTCGGGCCGGAATTCCTTCAGGTCAAAGTACCATTGCGCCATTTGATCAGGGTCTGTAATGGCTTTCCAGACTTTTTCGACGGGCGCCTTGAAGGTGTGTTCAACTACAAGAGGCGGCGATGTTGTTTTTGTCATGGCTCAATCTTTTTTGTTTGTAAATTAACGTGAATTTTGGATAGTTCCAACGTAAAACGGGCTTTTTAGCCGCATCGCGGCGACATTTCTGTAGCGTCAGCGTTAAATTTTTTCAGAACGGCGTAGCCGTGGCATTATTTCGACCTAAAAATGTCACGGCTACCCCGTTCCTATCTTCACAAACACCCTATCGGGCTACAGAAATGTCACGGCTGCGCCGTTTTTGTTTATGGCTAAAGGCTTGGGGGTATCCAAAACTCACGTTAAATTAGTAAGATATTGCTCCAGTACAAAGCGTTTTTCTGTCCAAAATTGTTCGTATTGCTTTACCCAAACCGACACCTCTTGCAATTTTTGGGGCTTTCCGCAGAACATTCTGAATACGAATTAGAGCAGGCGATTTTGAAAAAAACAAGGGTTTTTCTCTTAGAAATGGGAGGCAATTTAGCCTTCATCGGCAACCAATACCGGCCACCTATACACTTACGCCCAATTTGTCTGTCGGGTACGAGGGCTTGCTGCCTTCAGCAGAAGATATTCGAGCGCGATTGAAAGGTTTGGTATAAAAATTAAACAGCTTTCGAATGGCGGAGAAATGGTGGCACAATTCCAATACCTTCCTTTTTGACCGTTACCTTCACCCTTCAAAAAATGACTGCCATGCCACGCGCTGCACGCATATCCATATTTCTTTTTGCCTTCCTTTTTAGCGGAATGGCTTTTGCCCAAAACCCTGCCGAGGCCAAACGCAACGGAGAACGAGCCTTTGCCAACCAGCGTTGGCGCGATGCACAGATGTTTCTGGCTCAATATCAGGAAGCCAAGCCCGGCGACTTTGGCGTGCTTACCAAGCTTGGTATCGCGCTTTATCAACTCCGCCGTGGCGAGGAAGCCCGCCGATACCTCGAATATGTGACCGCCAAAGTACCCGGCAGCCAAGACCCCGATCTTTTCTATTACCTCGCCCGCACCCTGCACGGCCTCGCTGAATGGGAAAAAGCCATTGCAGCTTACAAATCTTTTTTACGGGTCAGCAGCGAACGACACTCCCTCCGCGCAAACGCGATTGACAACATCCGCCGATGTGTGGCAGGGATGCAAATCCTTCAAAATGAAGAAGTTGCTTTGGTGGAAAATCTCGGTGACCGCATCAATTCGCCAGGGGACGAATTCGCGCCCATCCCATCTGTCAATCATTCAGACCGGCTTTATTTTGCGGCTGCCCGCCCTGGAAGTATAGGCGGCGAACGCAACGACGAGGGCTACGAAGATATCCAACGCGGCCACTTTTGTAGCGACATGTACGCCGCCCAGATGGCCAACAGCGGCTGGGAAATGCAAGGAGGACTCGGCGGACTGCTCAATACTTCGCGCTTTGAAGTGCCGCTCGGCTTCAAAGCCAATGGTCAAATCCTGTATTTTTTTCGCGGATTCAGCCTGTACAGCGGCGAAATTTTTGCCGACACCGCCGCGCGTAAAGACGAGTATTCAATCAATTCTCCGGCATTCAAAAGCCCTGTGGTAGCAGAGGAAGGCGATTGCAACCCTTTCTTTTTCAATGATTTGACCATTGTTTTTGCTAGTCGCCGGACTGGAGGTTATGGCGGACTTGACCTTTGGTGGACGGTCTGGGCAGACTCAAGTTGGGCTTTGCCTGTCAATCTCGGGCCTGCCGTCAATTCTGCCTACGACGAGGACATGCCCTTCCTTGCCCACGACGGTGCAACGCTCTTTTTCAGCAGCAACCGCACCGATGGCATGGGCGGATTAGATGTTTTCAAAACGGTTTTTGAACCAAAAAAACGAGTGTGGCAAACAACTGTCAATCTTGGCCTGCCCATCAATTCACCCGACGATGATGCTTTTTTCCGGCTCGCCACTGATGGCCGTTCGGCCTTTTTTGCATCTGACCGTTTGGGTGGAATGGGACAACGCGACCTTTACATTGCCTATTTTAAAGAGGGCCAACCAGAGCAAAGCGGCGAAGCACAAGCAGCGGTTTTTGCGCAAGCCGACCCAAATGCCGGAGAGGAGCAAGAAATACGCGAAATCGTGATCCCGACTTTGCCTTACAGTTCAGACAAGGATGTTTTAAGTGGTGACAATCAAAAGATTGTGGACCAAATCGCCGGACTTGCCAGGAACCATCCGCACAGTTCAGTGCTGGTGACGGTGCACACCGATGCAACAGGACTGCCAAAATTTGACCTTTATAATGGCATCAAACGCGCCGAAATCGTGGGCAAAGCACTTGCCGAGCGCGGAGTGCCTGCTTCGAAAATCCTGCTGCGCAGCGTAGGGCCAAATTATCCGATAGCCCGTGCAGTGTTGGATGCTGCGCCCAATCCGGCAGCACCGGGACTGAACCGCCGTATTGACCTGCGGCTTACGGCCACTGAACCATTGGCGCTCAAACTCCGTGTGGAACAGCCCTTCGTTTCGGAAATCATGGATGCGCCCGGGGCCAAGCGGATGGATGAAGCCACTGCCGGGCTTATCTATAAGGTGGAAGCGGCCATCACTCGGCAAATCCTGACCAACGACGCGCTCGCTATGTTTGGCGATTTAATGATTGAAACCCAACCAGGTGCGGGCGAATATCGCTACGCCACTGGTGTTTTCAAACGACACAGCGAGGCAGCACAATTGCGCAAAGAAGTTCAAAGTCAAGGCTTTGCCGATGCAACGGTGATCGCCTACATCAACGGAATCCGAATCTCAAAGGCCGAGGCAGTAGCACTATTGAAAAAGTATCCTGACCTTGCGGCGTATGTTAGAGGCTGAGAAAATGTGAGCGCGACATAGACGCTACCTCAGCATCAAGCACCTTTCTGTACCTCTCTACATAAATTTTGGGCAATCCACGCATCCACCATCGCATCGAGTTCTTTCGAGAAAGCCTGCGCAACCTCAGATCCATGGGTAGTGTGGCGCCGAGCTCGCGCTTTTTATGCAGAGCAATAGCCCGAAAAATCAATCCCGAAAAAGACAAGGTGGTGGTGGAACTCGGACCGGGTGATGGCGTGATTACACGGTTCATTCTCAATCGTTTAAGCCCGGACGCACGGCTCATCATTTTTGAAATAAACCCTGTTTTTATCGAAAAAATCTGTGCTACCTTCGACGACCCGCGAATGACAATTGTCCATGATACTGCAGAAAACATGGGGCAACATTTTCGGAAAATGGGTATCCAGGAAGTGCACTGTTTTGTGTCGGGCATACCATTCGTCATGCTGCCCGAATCGCTGACGGAACGCATCACGAGAGAATGTCAACGCTGGCTTCGGGAAGGGGGCCGGTTTATCCAGTTCCACTATTCCCCTTTGTTGCTGAGGCTTTACCGCCGTGTTTTTCGCAATATACATGTGGAAGTAGTGGCGTTCAACATCCCCCCGGCCATTGTGATAAGCTGCGAAAAATTAAAGCAATAAGCTCCTTTTTTAATCATTCCAATGCTATGAGACTTTCTTATATCTTGTTGATTTTCACTGGCTTAACCCTTGCTGCTTGCGGCCCCAGCTACCTTTTTGAAGATGAAAAAACCATCTCCAACGGTGAATGGTCCTACCGTGACTCCTTGGATTTTAAGTTTACGGTGACCGATACCACCGCGCTCTATAATATCCTGGTTGACTTTGCTTATGCCGATACCTTTCCATATCAAAATATCTACGTGAAATTCTATACCCGGTTCCCCGATGGGAAACGGCTCAGCAAGCCCCTCTCTTTCGACTTTTTTGACCCCATTGGAAACCCGGCTGGCAAATGTTCCGGTGGAGTATGCAGCGCTCAAATCGCCATTCAGCAAAATGCTTTTTTTCAGAAATCAGGTGAGTACACCATTACTTTGGAGCAGTTTGGTCGCCAGGACCCGCTACCAGGAATGAAAACTATTGGCCTCTCTATCGAAAAAGCAGGGAAGAAGTAATAGTTGGCAGTTTTACGCGCCGGAATGTTGACGAAGGAGGGGCAGCATACAGTGGCAGCTGTAGTAAGCAGTCGCAGTTGTTAGGCTAGTGAGAGCACATCGTAAATAGATCCTAGTTCATACATCATAGTTCATACTTCCCATGTACGCATACCTAAAAGGAGAAATTACCTATCGTTCCCCAGCCTTTATCACCTTGGAAGTCAATGGGATAGGCTTTCAAGTGAACATCCCGCTGAGCACTTACACAGCTTTGCAGGGTCAGGAGCGAACCACGGTGTACACACATCTCATCGTAAAGGAAGACTCGCATACGCTCTACGGTTTTGCCACACAAGTGGAACGAGGAATGTTTGTGCAATTGATAGGCGTTACGGGTGTAGGCGCCACCACAGCCCAACTCATCCTTTCATCCATGACGGTGGACGAGGTGCGGGCTGCCGTCATCGGAGAACAAGCCCATGTGCTGCAAAAAGTAAAGGGAATTGGCGCAAAAACAGCCAAACAGATCATACTAGACCTCAAAAGCAAACTCATCAAAGAGGCTCCTGATGCGCCTTCACTGCTGCCTTCAATGGTGGACAACACCGTACGAGAAGAAGCACTGTCGGCACTTATGTCGCTGGGTTTCAATAGAATAGCGGTGCAAAAAGCGCTAAACGCCGTGATCCGCGACAATCCGAACCTGGCCAAAGTAGAGGATTTGATAAAATTTGCGCTGAAGGCCTTGGCCGTTTAATTTTTCAGGCTGATGTTCCGAAGATCGCGACGCGGTCTGACGACTCAAAGTCGTCTGACCGCTCCAAAAATATCCTTAAGCCAAACGTGAGTTTTGGATAGCAGTAGCCTTTAGTGAGAAAAAAAGCCGCGTAGCGGTGGCATTTATGTAGCCCAATAGGGCGATTTTGATGATAGGAACCGCGTAGCGGTGACATTAAATCGCCGTAAAAATGCCACCGCTACGCGGTTCTAAAAAAATTAAACGCTGACGCTACAAAAATGTCGCCGCGATGCGGCTAAAAATGCCCTTTTAAGCAGTATCTATCCAAGACTCACGTTAAGTCAAGGAAATTACCCCTTCCCACGGATCAATGTTCAATTGTTCAAAATCGAATCATCCGTAGCTGCCTCGCCAAAATTATTGACCAGCAGCAACACCACACGGCGGTTCCATTTTCGGTTTTCGGGGGAATCCGTTTTGTCGTCGCCTTCATCTTTGTTTGCCAGTACCGGGTTGCCCTCCCCAAAAACTTCCATCAGCATTCGATCCACGCGGATTCCTTTGTAAGCCAAATAGTTGCGGGCTGAACGGGAGCGGTTGGCAGAGAGCCGCAGGTTGGCGTCTCTGCTCCCTATGCCATCGGTAAAGCCATGGATTTTGAGTTTTAGCGCGGGATTGTCGCGCAATTGCTCATAAAAACGGTTGAGCACTGCTTTCGCATCGGGCGTGAGGCTATAGCGGCCAAACTCAAAATAGATCGTGTTGGTCGTTTCCTGGCGTTGAGGGTCATTCACATACACCGTGCCGTTGCGGAAGTATGGACAACCTGCGCCACAAAGCACACGCTGTTCCTCCAGGTCAATGATAAGCGCATAAGGAAAGCCTTTGGCAGCCACTTCTTTGCGGACTACTTCGGCCTCGTCGCGGGTTTTGTATGCCCCGGCGAAGTACCGGTAAAGGCCAAGTTGATCGGTCGTTTCCACATAATTTTCAATACCGCGCTCTTTGAAAAAAGAGGGCTTCATGCGCTCCCCATAGGCGGCTATTTGCACACGAAAATCTTGTGCAAGCAGTTGATTTTCAAAAATAAAAAAAGCCGTGAGGAAAATTATAATAGCGGAAAATCGAGTCATGGGTAGATTTTTTGCGGTGAAAAACGCTGCAAAAATAGCGCAGATTCAACGCCCAGACACAATTCAATATTTGGGCACTTAAAAACGCCCCGTCAGGACGGAATTAGGCTGAAATGGTCACCCAAAGAGTTATTTGACAGGATTTTACAACCACCTCACCAGCCCAAAATCCTGCCGATGCGGAAGCAACTTGTGCTTCGGATAAAGCCGGAAACCATATTCGAACACACCCGCAGTGGGCGGCACGAAGGAGCAGAAAAAAACAACTTCAGTCCCCTTACCTTTTTTTAAATCCAATTCCTGCTTTAAAAGAAATTCAAGTTCTGTCTCCGACAGGCGTTTGTAAAATACCACCTCTAACCCAACGTCCTCTGGATTCAAATCCTGGAGATTCAGCGTAGCGGTTGCCTCAAATTTTTCGCCCAAGGGCAAAGAGCGGTTAAAGGTATCAGGTGCCTGTAAATCAATCAGTTCGATGGCTGACCAACTGCGGCGTACGCGTATTTTCCAATCGGCCAATTCGCGGGCAAGCGCGTATTTGTTTTGCTTGAGCTGTTCGCTGCGTTTGGCGAGTTTGGAATAGAAACGGGTTTGGTAGTCTTGCAGCATCCGTCCCATCACAAACTCCGGCGCGATTTCGGCGATGGTTTTTTTAATGTGGCTCACCCAGCGCTTTGAAACCCGGTTTTTATCCTGCTCGTAATAGCGCGGCACGATGTCGTTTTCGAGCATGTTGTAGATCGTCTCTGCGTCCAGCTCGTTTTGCAGCGCGGGTTGGTCGGGATAGGTATCTTTTTCTGGCAAGGCCCAGCCTGCGCCAGGGCGATAGCCTTCACACCACCAGCCG
The DNA here is from genome assembly GCA_964589365.1 of uncultured Saprospiraceae bacterium. Classification (GTDB taxonomy): domain Bacteria; phylum Bacteroidota; class Bacteroidia; order Chitinophagales; family Saprospiraceae; genus M3007. The sequence continues at coordinate 3,997 of CAZPTQ010000011.1, read as the reverse complement.
TCAAGCACGGAAAAATTCATAACCCCATTCATCACGGCTTTCATGCCTGAGGTGCCTGAGGCTTCTTTGGGTCGCGTGGGGTTGTTGAGCCATACATCCACCCCTTGCACGAGCAGTTTCGCCATTTCCATGCTGTAGTTTTCGAGGAAGATGACCTTGCCCTTAAAATCAGGGTTTTTGGTAACGTTGTACACCAATCGAATAAACTCCTGACCACCTTTGTCAGCAGGGTGCGCTTTGCCGGCAAACAGGAAAATAACGGGGCGATCCGGGTTGTTCACGATCTCCGCAAGACGTTTTTCATTGCTGAAAAGCAGTGTGGCGCGTTTGTAGGTGGCAAAACGGCGGGCAAAACCAAACACTAGCGCGTCGTCCTTGATGGCGTTCACAATTTCAAAGGTGCTGCGCGGGTTTTCGCCTCGACGCATCAGGTCCTCCGTCAAGGATTTGCGAACCCAATCGAGGAGCCTTTTTTTCAAGAGACGTCGAATATCCATGATTTCCCCATCAGGCACATCGTGGATTTTTTGCCAAAATTTCTTGTCTGTCTGGTTTTGCAAAATCTCCTTCCCCAACTTTTTCTCGTAAAAATCCAGCCACTCGCGCGCTACCCAAGTCGGGAAATGCACCGAATTGGTGACGTATCCAACATTGCTTTCCGCAAAATTGTAGTCGGGGTTAAGTTCCGCAAACATCCGCTGGCTCACTTCGCCATGCAACTTGCTCACCCCGTTTATTTCCTGACTGGTGCGGATGGCAAGATGGCTCACGTTGAAAAGTTCGAGCGGGTCTTGCGCGTTCAACCTGCCAAGACCGATGAGGGTTTCCCAAGGGAGGTCGAGGGCGTAGGTGTACTCGAAAAGATAGTCGCGCAGGAGCGCCTCAGAGAATGTATCGTGACCCGCCGGCACGGGTGTGTGCGTGGTAAAAAGTTGGGTAGAGCGCACCACTTCAAGCGCTTCTTCAAAACTTAAGCCATTGTCTTTCATGTAATTGCGCAACCGTTCTAAGCCAAGGAACGCCGCGTGGCCCTCGTTCAAGTGATAGAGGTCAGGGTTGATTCCAATGGCTTTCAACGCACGAAGTCCGCCTATGCCAAGCAGTATTTCCTGGCGGAGTCGGTTCTCGTTGTCGCCGCCGTAGAGCTGGTGCGTGATGTTCCGGTCTTCCCAGATATTGTCGTCAATATCGGTATCGAGGAGGTAGAGCGGCATACGGCCTACGGGCAGTTGCCACACCTTTGCCCATACGGTCCGACCGCTGAGGTTGACGTGAATTTTGATCCACTCACCACGCACATCGCGCACGGGCTGGAGCGGGAGCTGGGTGAATTTGACCGGATCGTAATGGTGCAATTGCTCCCCACTGTTGGAAATGCCCTGCTGGAAATAGCCATAACGGTATAGCAGCCCTACGGCCACGAAGTTGGCGTTCCGGTCGCTGATTTCTTTAAGGTAGTCGCCAGCCAATACACCAAGGCCGCCAGAGTATAGGCGAAGGCTTTGGTGAATGCCGTATTCCATGCAGAAGTAGCCTATTTGCGCACCTGATTTGGCTGGCGCTTTGTCCATGTATTCGCGGAAAGATTTATGGACGCGCTTCATCTGCGCAACGAAATCTTTGTCCACTAAAAGTTCATTTGCGCGCTCGATGCTGAGGTCTTCAAGCAAGGCTACCGGGTTATATTGGTGTGCCACAAATTGTTGTGGGTCAATGCTTTGGAAAAGTTCGGTGGCTTCGTGATTCCAGCACCACCAGATATTTTGAGAGAGCTCGGCAAGTGGCGCGAGGCCCTCCGGGAGTTTTGGCTCGATGAAAATGCGCTTGAGTTTTGCGCCACTTTGGGTCAGGTTGCCCACCATGTGTGAGAGATGTGAGAGAGTGAGAGGTGTGAGAGTCCCCGCCTGTGCTAAAGTTTCCGCCCCGGTCGAGACTTCAGCGGATAAAGCGGCGGTGAGGCGCGCAAAGGTAAGGCATTGGGCAGACTTGGTGTGATTTGGACACGAGGGGAAGATTTGAAATCAGCGTTTAGTTTCTTACTTTTGCCACAAATACAGGATTATGTCTATTGCAGCCCTTGCCACCCAGCCCCTCACATACACCATTGAGGAATACCTCGAAATGGAAGAGCGGTCGCATATTAAACACCATTTTGTCAGAGGTCAACTTATCAATATGCCCGGAGGAACACTGAAGCACAACACCATTTCGAGCAATATCATAACATCTATCAACCTTGCGCTCCGCCAACAGTCGCTCCCATTTTTGGTGAGCAACAGCGACACAAAAATCTGGGTGCCGGTCATCGAATCGTTTTACTACCCCGACGCAGTTGTCATTTACGAGGTGCCAGAATATTACCAAGGGCGCAAAGACGTAATTCTGAACCCATTATTAATCGTAGAAGTAGCCTCTCCCAGCACAGAGGCGCACGATCGGGGCAGCAAATTTATGGACTACGCCACCTTGCCCACCCTCAAGGAATTCCTCATTGTACACCAAGAACACCACGTTGCCCATCTCTCCAGCCGCGTGGATTCCGACCTCTGGCAGATAAGCTCAAAGGAAGGGACGGACAAGGAAATCCACCTGAAATCCATCGGCTGCACCATCACCATGAGCGACATCTATTTCAAAACAGCAGGCTTGTAAAGATCATTCGCGCAATCTGAACACCATCAACATGTTCACTTTTACCGCTCGGTCTTTGTACCTGCCGGGCGACCAATTTGGCATATCCCGAACGGCCTCCAGACATCGTTGGCCTGTAACAGCAGGCACCCATTCGGGAAACGGATGGGCGGGTTCTACTGCCTCAATTTTGCCGTCCTTTTGTACAGAAAACTTGACAAACAGCGTGTTGTGCGTCACTTCTTCTGGTTTTGAAAGCAAGTCACCCACCATATTTTGAAAATAATCTTCTTGAGTAATCGCTCCACCGGGAAATTCCGGGCTAATATCCGTGACCAGAAAAGCCGACTCCCCCATGTCATCCACAAAAGGTGTTAAGTCAATTTTGTGGTATTCCAGCTGCTTGTTCAACCCGAGAAAAGTATCCAACTGTATCCAGCCCTTGTATTCCAATTCACGAATTTGCTCCGTTTTTTCGGGGCCGGATTTCATGTTATGGAAATCGCGTGCTGCCATCAACTGCCAAACTTCTTGGGCATTGGCGAGCGAAGGACACAAAAGGAAAAACACTGAAATGACGCGATAAAGAAGACTTTGCATTGGAAATAAGTTTTAGAATTAGGGTAAAAAACGCACTGCGACAAATCTTGTTTTACAGGTTTCAAAACCTGCTCGCCCACATTCCCGCCCGTGCTGCGCTTACTTTTCCAAGTAGTTTCAAACCCTTGAAAGTCAAGGATTTTCCAGCCAAACGCGCCTTGTACAAATGTACTGAATTCACCGTCCAGCGCACTGCAAAATCATAGTATCGGCGTGGGTAAGTCCGCGGAAAATCCAAATCTCGATCTGTGCGCTGCTCCCAGGGCAACTCCGATCCCGAGTACTCGGGACTGCTCGCCTCAACCTCCTCGTACAACCCCGTGCCTTTGATCGGATAAGCTACCCTGATGGTAAAAAGGTCGGGGTTCGCAGCTTTCAAATGTTGCACCGTTTCGCGGATATCGGCCTCCGTTTCACCCGGGCAACCGAGCATGATAAAAGTGCCCGCTTAGATGCCAATTTGCCGCGCTCAGGCTCTCCGCGCTGTGGCTGTGCGCTTTTTTCCAGGCATCCAGATAAAGTTGAAGATTGATTTTCAAGCGATTGGGGAATGGGAGTGTGTCTAAATCACGGATTTTCTCCCGCGGGGCGGTTTTGAAAACAGAGCCGTCCGATTGCAAAAAAGCAATCCCGGGAATGTGGGCGAAGTCCGCTCCCCCCCTTATGGGGGGGCTGGGGGGGGCGGCAGGACAGACGCATGAAGGCCAGAACTGACCTCGGAGAGTAGGTCGTCCAAAGGGCGAAAAAACCTAATCAATTTTTCATT
>CAZPTQ010000010.1:32061-44839 GCA_964589365.1 uncultured Saprospiraceae bacterium | reverse complement strand
TTCGTAGTAAAGTTCCTAACCTTTAAACTACTAAAATCTGTATCCAAAATTCTTTATGAAGTGATGGGGTGATAAAGTGATGAAGTGATTTGGTTCGTGCTATCGCTTCATCACGCTATCACTTCATCACTCTATCACTCCATCAAAAGCGGTATCCCAGCCCCAGCGTAACCGTGCTGCCGAAGCTGCGGCGTTGCATCAGATTGTCCATGTCAGGCTCGTAGGAATGGGAGGCGTTGTTGTCCTGGTAATAGATGAAATCTGGTCGGAGAATATCACCCCAAGTCAATTTCACCTCACCGCGGCTGCTGATTTTCTTGCTGATCGAGAAGTCGAGCAGGTTGCGGTGACGCTCGTAGATGTCGGCAAAATTGTCCGTGCCCACGTATGCTACCCGGTCGCCTATGATGTTGTAGGCTAGGGTCGTGCCCAAGCCCCATTTGGGGAAATTAGCCGTCAGGCCTGAATTGACGATGTAGGGCGACTGGCCTTGAAGGGCACGTCGGGGGTCGTAAGAATCTACATTGGTCAAATCAATGGTTGATCCGATAAAGGCCACATTGGTGAAAAGAAGTAGGTTCTCGCCCCAAGCGCCCAGGAAATCAAGGTTTTTGCGCGCCTCGAATTCAGCACCGTAGTTTTCTGCACTCGTCACATTTTGGAAACCAAAGCTTGTGGTGCCACCTCCCGAACTGCTGAAATTCCGCTCAATTGGGTTATTGAATTTTTTGTAAAAAAGGCTTACACTCAAAAGTTGGTTGGCGCCAGGATAGCATTCGTAGCGAACATCGTAGTTGTTGATCGTGCCGCGCACCAGGTTAGGATTGCCCTGCACCGACGCCTCCTCTTCATAATCGTAAAAAGCAAAGGGCGAGAGTTCGCGGAATTCCGGGCGACTCAAGGTTTTGGAGATAGAAAAGCGCAATTGATGCTTTTCGTTGAGCGCATAGGTCAAATTGGCGGAGGGAAGCAGGTCATTATTGTTCAAAACGGTATTGATTTCCTGGCCGCCGTAGTAAAAGCTATTTACCTCCATGTCGAAATGTTCAAGACGTACGCCCGCCGACACGCGGAGTTTTTTCCAGAGTTTAAGATCCGTCATGGCATAACCCGATGCTAGCTCGGCATTGGCCGTATAAGCATCGCTGGGATTGGTGATTTCGCTGATCAGGAAACCATTTGATGCCTTTATGTTTTCCGGGTTGAATATCTGGTCAATGGGCAAGTTGAATAAATTTGCGGGGTAGCCTGTTGCCGTGTACCCCAACACCCGTGCTGAAAAATCGCGATCGCGTTTTTGATAAAGACCGCCGATTTTGATGGCCTGTTTTTCGCCTGCAAAACGCAAAGGAATGCTCAGGTCAACATTCCCGTTCAAGGTGTTTTCTTCTAATTCAGCGTAAAATCGGCCACCAAAGTTGAGGCTCGCAGAACCCGGCTGAATGATGGCGTAGTAAGGGTCGCTTTCTTCTGAGTCAAAATTTTTGGCGTAGGTCATGCGGCGCAACGAAGGGATATCGCGTGAGCTTCGGTTGATGCCACCGCCCCAAGAGAGTTTCAAGCCACTTGGTGTTAGTGCGTGTTCACCACCCACCCGGGTAGTAAGCAGGTGGTTTTCCGTGAATTCGATGGTGGTGAATCGGATGTACTGCTCCCGATCAAAGTCGCTCCCTTCGCGGCTGTTGACGCTGTTGTTCGTGTTCGTGGTGTACGATGCCTGAAAGATAAACTTCTGGTTGTTGTTGATTTTCAAGGCACTGTTCAGCAATGCGCCCCAAAGCACGTTGTTGCGGAATTGTTTGTCCCGGTAGGCATAAAGTTGGCGTTGAAGGTCAAAGCGGTTTCGTTCAGCATCCTGAATGCGGTTTTGATTGGAGTAAGAAAGCGCAATAGTAGAGCCGAACTGTATCTTTTTTTCTGCTTTGGTAACCAGGCCGGAAGTAATTTGGAAACCCATGTTCGGTGCTGCGCTGCCCTGCTCTGTGATGGCCCAATCATTGGGCAGCGATTGCGAAAAGCGCACTTTTTCTTCCGGCGTAGCCGCGTTGTAGTCTGCCACGGAAGGAAAGCCAGCTGGAAGTGCCCGCGAACCATCGTCTGTGCCGAGCCAATCTGTGCTGCTACTGGCTGCGTTCATATAGGGCTGGAAGGTCGTGATATTGTTCACACCAGCACTAGCATTTACGCTTAGGTAATTTTGTTCCGGGATATCCTTGGTATTCACGATAATCGCCCCACCTGCAAAGTCCCCTGGCAAGTCAGCACTCGCTGTTTTCAGCACCACTAGGTTGTCAATCATGGATGAAGGGAAAAGGTCGAACGAAAACGCCTTGCGATCAGCCTCTGTGCTGGGCAACAGTGCGCCGTTGAGCATGGCCACGTTGTAGCGGTCGTTGAGACCACGGATAATGGCGAATTTGCCATCCTGTATACTGGCCCCGCTCACACGACGAATCACGTCGCCCGTGGTACGGTCTGGGGTTCGTTTGATGGTTTCCGAACTGATTCCATCGGCCATCGTGACACTGTTTTTCTGAAAAATAGTGAGCGCGCTGGTGCTTTCGCGCTTTGCCTTTGCAATTACTACCACTTCGGCCAGCGCTTCACCAGCGCTTTCCTCAATGGCAATATCTACGGTGCTGACTTCGCCTGATTTAACCTCAATATCTTCAATGTTTTTAGCGTAATAACCCGTATAGTTTACGCTGATTTTGTGTTTGCCAACTGGGACGTTTGTGATGCGGAAAAAGCCGTCAAGGTCAGTGATTGCCCCTCCAACACCTTCGTCCATGCGAACGGACACGCCGATAAGGGCATCTGCAGATTTAGAATCAATAATTTTCCCGGAGATGATGCCCATTTGGGCGGAGAGGAGAATCGTGGAAAAAAGGAGGGTTGCCGTTAAAAATACTTTGGTAGCAAAGAGAATGGACAAATGCTTCATGTAGGATACAGATTTTGGGTGCAAAAGTCCTCGTCCCATGTAACCCCGGTTTTAAGGAAAAATTAAGTTTAGGTTAAATCACAGGGCTTCCCCCGGATCGGGCCTGAAGTCACAAGACAGGTTTCCTTTTTTACCTTTGCCCAAAATTTACCGGATCATGCAAAAATGCTTTCTCGCTTTGTCGATGGTTTTATGGCTCTCCAATGTCAGCTCTGCACAGGTGGAGGCCCCCTTAGAACTCAGCGTCACCACTTCATCCGACCGATCCTTTATACTCACCGACCCTAATGAAGTGCTCAAGCACGAAGGCGAGCTTGTGGTAGTGGAAGGTTGCGTGGCGAGTGCTATCTTAATGGAAAACATCAATGGCAAACCGCTCTTTATCAATATGTTCGATCCTTATCCTAGCAACCTGTTTTCAGTGGTCATTTGGGGACAGGATCAAGCCCATTTTCTCAGTGCAGCCGAGTATGATAAAAAAATGGTGCGCATCTCTGGGATGGTTGAGAAAAGTAAGAACAAGGAGCGTTTCACCATCAGTCTTCGCAACCCAAAGCAAATCACCATCCTTGGCGATTGTAAGTAGTACACTGTTCATACATCATACATCATACATCCTGTTAATGTTTATCTCTGGTATTCAACAAGTTGGCATCGGCGTAAGCAATGTCCATGAAGCGTTTAAATGGTATCGCCAGCACTTTGGCATGGATGTGCCAATCTTTGAAGAAGCCGCCGAAGCGGGCCTCATGCTCCCTTACACGGGCGGAAAGCCCCAATCGCGCCACGCCATCCTTGCCCTCAACATGCTCGGCGGTGGTGGCATGGAAATCTGGCAATACACGGGCCGAACACCCGTCCCTGCGGCCTTCCAGCCACAACTCGGCGATCTCGGCATCGGTATTTGTAAAATCAAGTCGGCCAATGTGGAGGCTACATTCCACTTTTTGCGCAAACGCGGCGTGAACATACAGACCAATCCCGCCCCAGGCCCCGATGGCGAACTGCACTTTTTTGTGAAAGACCCTTGGGGGAATACATTTGAAATCGTGGGTGCGAAGGATTGGTTTTCGACTTCCGGGAAGTTGAAAACGGGTGGCGTGTACGGCGTGTTCATAGGCGTTTCTGATATGGAACGCTCCATCAAATTTTATTCAGAAATACTTGGCTACCAAACGCTTGTGTACGACCAAACCGACGATTTTGCTGATTGGCACGGCGTGGACGGTGGTTTTGGCCGCTACCGCCGCGTGTTGCTGCGTCACCCCGAAAAGCGCAAAGGCCCCTTCAGTACGCTACTCGGCGACACGGAAATTGAACTCGTACAAAGCCTTGACCGCACTCCCCACAAAATTTTTGAAAACCGCCTATGGGGCGACCTCGGCTATATCCACCTCTGCTTCGACATCACGGGCATGGACGAAATGAAAAAGCACTGCGAAGCCAAAGGCCATCCATTCACCGTGGATTCGAGCGGCTCCTTCGACATGGGCGAAGCGGCGGGTTATTTCTCTTACATCGAAGACCCGGACGGTACGCTGATCGAGTTTGTGGAAACGCACAAAGTGCCGATTTTGAAAAAAATTGGTTGGTTTTTGGATTTGCGCAAGCGGAAAAAGCCGGAGAAACCACTGCCGCGGTGGATGTTGAAGATGATGGGGATGGGGAGCGTTAAGGATTAGTTAGCACTGAAAAACCCAAGCACGACGAACAGCCATGTCAAAGAAAAAAACATCATCCCGTTTACCCGCCGAAGCTTCAGCGAAGGCGGGCCGCACCAAAACCTCGGCCAGATCCACCGAGCCCTGGCATCTCCAAAACTGGTCTCTACTCGCCCTCGGCGGGCTGCTCCTAGCCGTCTTGGCAGCCTTTAGCGGTGCTTTCGGCAACGAATTCGTCTCTTGGGACGATCACGTCTACGTTTATGAAAATCCACAAATCCTGAATCCCACAGCGGCGAGTTTCAAAGCGTTTGGTACGCAAGTAGTCTCGCTGAACTACCACCCCCTCACCATGTGGTCGCTTTGGCTGAATTCGGCGATGTTTGGAGCGGGCGCGAAGTCGTTCATCGTGACCAATGTGCTGATACACTGGCTTAATGCCGGGCTGCTTTGCTTGCTCGTATGGCTGCTTACGGGACGGCAATACCGTTCGGTGGCTTTGCTGACGGCGTTGCTTTTTGCCATCCACCCTTTGCGGGCGGAATCGGTGGTATGGGTGTCGGAGCGCAAGGATGTGCTGTACGTTTTTTTCTTCCTGGCCGCTTGTATTTCATATTGGCGATATCTTGAAACAAAGCGCAGCACAAAACTATGGATCGCATTGATTTTCATGCTTTTGTCCTGCCTTTCCAAAGGGGTGGCCGTGGTGTTTCCCATGGTTTGCCTGCTGATGGATTATTGGCACGGAAGGAAATTTGGGGTCAATTGGATCGTGGAAAAAATCCCCTTGTTTGCGCTTTCGCTGCTCTTCGGCCTCATCGCGCTGGACGTGCAGCGAGGCGGTGATTTCCATGGACTATTGACCCTTTCAACCGAAAAAACCAAGGCGCTTTCAACCGTATTCGGACTCGACAAGAAAATCCTTTTCGCAGGTTATGGTTACATGATGTACTTCGCGAAAACGTTTCTGCCGCTCGATCTCTGCACGTTTTACCCCTATCCAACAGAAGTGCAATTGCGCGGCGGCATCTACATTGGCGGCGCGATATTTATGTTGGCTTCTTTGGTTTTTGGGATTTGGAGTATTTACTCGTCGAAGCCTTACCAAGACGACTCGGCAGGAATGGATGGGCAGGGGCGAAGGAGGGGAGGCATTTTTGCCTTTGGCCTTGGCTGGGTGTTCGCCACGGTGATTCTGGTGCTGCAATTCGTGTCGGTAGGCGTTGTCATCATGGCTGACCGCTATTTTTACCTGCCTTCTGCGGGCGTATTCTTCATGCTGACTTATGCTGCGGAAGTTTTCGTTTTGAAAAAAAAACCAGCCTTGCGGAATATCTGGTGGGCAATTATTGGGCTGTTTGCGGTATGGTGTCTTTGGCTGAGCCGCGCTCAAACCAAAACCTGGAAAAACTCCGAAACCCTCTGGCAGCAAGTACTCCGTTACTATCCCGCTGAAGACCAGGCCCTTGAATCTTTGGCAAACTGGTACGGCAAGGTGAACCGCGTGCCAGAAGCCGAACAAATGCTTGAGCGCGCCGTAAAAGACGGCTGCACCCGTCCGAATGTGTACAGCGCCTTGGCAAACTGCATCGCCATCAAAGCCGGCGCCGCGAAGGATCCTTCGACACAACGCGCCTATCAGGACCGGGCCTTTTCGCTTTATGCCCAATCCATCGCCTTAAACCCGAACAATGCCGACACTTATTTCAACCGCGCCTTGACCGCGATCACGGTTTATCCCGAACGCGCCCTGGCCGATCTTGATACAGCGGCCGCGCTGGCTCCGCACAAAGCATTGCAATTCAAGCATATGCGTGGCACTGTGTTTAATAACCTCAAACGATACGCCGAGGCTGAAAGCATCCTAAACGAAGTCATCGAAACAATGGAAAAATCACCCCTGACGCTTAAAATAGTGGAAGAAAAGCAGCGTTATTCCGATGCTTACCTTGAGCGGGCAGTGTCTAAGTTTAACAATGGAAACCGACCGGGTGGGCTTGCTGACGCGGAAAAATCGGTGGGCATTGCGCCGCAGAATCAACGCGCGGTGGATTTGTTGGCGCGGATGCGGGAGATTTCGGGGCAGTAACAGTTTGCAGTGCCCGTTGACACAGATTTTTGACCTGCAAAACCTTCTTCAAATTTGGTTCATGGTGGCTGATGATTTACAGGGGAACTCAAGCCTGATTTTCAAGGTTTAGGCCATTCGTTTGAAAAACACCCTTAAATTAGGAGGTCTATCGCCTTGTGCAACATCAAAGCAATGAAAGCAAAACACCAGAAGAAATCTACCAAAGAAAAAGTCTTAATCAAAGGAAAAGACTTGCTGTTCCTCGGATTTTCCGAAGGCAAAATCCTCGGTATTGCCCTTGAAATCGCCAATGCAAGTTTCGCAGAAACCAACAAACAGAAAACCCTGACGACCCTGAACCGGGTGCGCAAAAACCCGGAAGCATACCTCGAAGATGCCACGCTGGCACCCTTGGCCAAAGCCATTGTTGAAGCCAAACAAGAAGCAGCCGCTAAAGCGACCATCGAACTAAAAGAAGATGCCGCCGCTTACACCATATTCGGAAAAGATGGGATTGAAGAAGGCGCGTTGAACCAAATGAACATTGCCATGCGCCTGCCCGTAACGGTAGCAGGTGCCCTGATGCCCGATGCACACCAGGGATATGGCCTGCCCATCGGCGGAGTATTGGCCACTAAAAACGCCATCATCCCTTATGGCGTGGGTGTGGACATCGGTTGCCGAATGGCCTTGTCGGTATTCGATATTCCAGAAAAACATTTTTTTGACAACCGCTCTTTTTACAAGCGCGAACTGATCGCCTGCACGGCATTCGGAGCGGGCATTGGCTTCAAAGGGAAAGACCGAGCCTACCACAATGTGTTGGACCGCAAGGAATTTGAGATGAATGCTTTGCTGCGCGGCCTTCACGACAAGGCATTCACCCAATTGGGTTCGTCTGGCGGTGGCAACCACTTTGTAGAGTGGGGGATTATCGATTTTGCTGAAAAAGATGAGGCATTGGGCATTGAAAAAGGCCGTTATCTCGCTTTGCTGACCCATTCGGGTTCCCGTGGACTGGGCGCAACCTTGGCTGGGCATTACACCCGCATTGCCAAGGAGCAGTGCAAATTGCCAGCATACGCTGCGAACCTGGCATATCTGGATATGAACACCGAAGCCGGACAAGAGTATTGGCTCGCCATGAATCTGGCGGGCGATTACGCATCGGCGTGTCACGAGGTGATTCACCGCAAACTGACCAAAGCCATTGGCGCGACCGTGTTGGCGCGCGTGGAAAATCACCACAATTTCGCCTGGAAGGAAATGCTGAACGGTGAGGAAGTGATCGTACACCGCAAAGGCGCTACCCCGGCTGGTAAAGGCGTGATGGGAATAATCCCTGGCTCGATGACCGCACCGGGATTCTTGGTTCGTGGCAAGGGCGAGGCCTCGGCAATAAATTCTGCTTCACATGGTGCAGGTCGTCAGATGAGCCGTACCAAGGCAATCAAAAACGTGAGCAAGGGTGATCTCCAGAACATCCTGCAAGACATGGGGGTGTCATTGATCGGAGGTGGATTGGATGAAGCGCCGATGGCCTACAAGGATATCCATCAGGTAATGGCTTCACAAACGGAACTCGTGGACGTATTGGCAAAATTTTCACCCAAAATAGTGCGCATGGCCGATGATGGGAGCAGGGAAGACTGAGAATTTCGATGAAATCCAGATTGGTTTCAATTGAAAAGGCCAATTTTGCATCCAAATCCCCAAATAAACAAATCCACTATCCATGAAACTTCCCAAAGCAGAAATACTCATCCTTTTGGCATTCTTGGGCTTCATGGCTTTTTGGGCCACGTCCAAATGTTCCGAACGCCGCGCCGACTCTGTGCGCCGGGGTCGCGATGTCGTAGATACTGAAAGTGAAGAACGCCCTGTCAAGCGCGATACGGTAGTGGTGCAATCTGCCCCAAAAATGCCGTCTAACCAACCCGTTGAAAACCCCGCAGTTCCGCCTGTCACCCAATCGCAGCCAACTGCTTTACCCGCCCCCCGACCTGGCGTAGCGCCCAAGCGCCCTTCGCTTTCCAACGAAACCACTACATCTGCCACGCCGCCCAGCACAAGCGGTTCCACACTTTTTGTTACCATTGATGGATTGAAAGTGCGCAAAGAACCCGGCTTGAAAGGCGAAACGGTAGCGGAACTCAAACTCTATGAACCCGTTACATTCCTCAACAAAAAAACTGATTGGACGCAGGAAATCAGTCTTGGCTACGAGAAAGTGACTGACCACTGGGTAAAAGTGCGTACCCAGTCAGGCAAAGATGGCTGGGTGTTTGGCGCTGGTGTACATTATTATAAAATGAAGCGCCAAGGGGTGTTGGAAGACAAAAAGCCCGTGGAAGCGCCCCCAAAAAAGCAAAACTAATGACTTTAAAACCCTTCCTGCCAGCCATTCTTTGGCTTGCCATAGTTACTTATTTGTCAGTGACCTCAAATCTCCAGCTGCCCAAAATCAAATTGTTTTCAGCAGACAAACTAGGTCATGCCGGAGCGTACGCCCTGCTTGTTTGGCTTTTGGCATGGGGTGTATGGAAATCAAAAAATCGAGCCGTGGCTAGCAGGGAAATGTTCTTTATATTTTGTTTCACAGCGGCTTATGGCGCACTGATGGAATGGGTACAAGGCACGTTTTTCCCCAACAGGTTTTTTGAATACGATGATATGCTGGCCAATGCAGCCGGGGCATTTTTAGCGGTGATGTTGACACCCCAATTATTCAAAATGCTTTCTCCTATAATAAGAGGATGATTGTCCACATTCCAAAATTGCAATTCCTATGGCTCTAATACTTCCTTGTCGAGCATTCACACCCCAATTCGGTGCCAAATGTTTCCTCGCCGAAAACGCCACCATCATTGGCGACGTAACTATGGGCGACGAATGCTCGGTCTGGTTCCAAGCCGTTGTGCGCGGCGATGTGAACTTTATCCGAATCGGCAACAAAGTCAATATTCAGGACGGTGCCATCCTGCACGGTACTTACCAAAAATGCGGCACCACCATTGGCAACAACGTCAGCATTGGCCACCGGGCACTGGTACATGGCTGCACGCTGCACGACAATGTGCTGGTGGGTATGGGGGCCATTGTCATGGATCAGGCAGTGGTGGAAGAAAATTGCCTCATCGCGGCAGGGGCAGTGGTGCTGGAAAACACCGTTTGCCATGCCGGGGGCGTGTACGCGGGCGTCCCGGCCAAGCGGGTGAAGGAACTCACACCCGAGTTGTTCAAAGGCCAGATTGAGCGAATTGCAAACAACTATGTTTTTTATTCGTCGTGGTTTAAGTAGTTGGTTTTAAAAGGATTTGAGTGCTCACGAATCAAAACTCACCACCACCCGTTTCGTAATCGGGTGCGACTGGCAAGTCAAGACATAACCCATCTCCACTTCGTCTGTCTCGAGACCGTAGTTTACATCCATTTCCACCTTGCCTTCCAGAATACGGGCTTTGCATGTGCTACATACCCCCCCTTTGCAGGAATATGGCAGGTCGGCGCCTGCACGCATGGCCGCGTCGAGCAGCGTGGAGCCATCAGAAGGCAGATCAAAATCGAACTGCGCACCGTCCTGGATGACCGTGATGGAGGCTTCGAAAGCTTCTCTGGATGTACTGGTCTTGACAGGTTTGTTTATTATACCCGTGGTGGTAAACAATTCAAAATGAACATGCTTTGGGTTCGCTCCCATTTCATCGAGCGTATCTTTAACCTCAAAAACCATCTCTTCCGGGCCGCATAGGAAAAAAGCGTCCACTTCGGTGGGATCAAAAAAGTGTTTGCCAAAACGGCGGCATTTGATTGCGTCAATACGACCTTTGAAAAGTTCGTTGCCAAGCGATTCGCGACTCAGGATATGGTGTACAGAAAGGCGGTCAGGGTGTAGGTTTTTGAGTTCTTCGAGTTGTTCCCGGAAAATAATGGTGTCGAATGAGCGGTTGCCGTAAAAGAGGATGAAACGGCTGCGCGGTTCTTGTACAAGTGTACTGCGAATAATGCTCATTACAGGCGTGATGCCGCTGCCCGCGACAAAAGCGACGTAGAGATTTTCGTTATCAGCATTAAGTTCGGTGAAAAAATGCCCCTGCGGAGGCATCACGTCCAGCCAATCGCCCACGTTTAATTGCTCGTTGGCCCAGCTGCTGAAAAGTCCGCCATCCACCTTTTTTACCGCCACGCGCAGGTCGTTTTCATGCGTTCCGGTGCAAATTGAATAAGAGCGCCGCACTTCTTCGCCGTCAACTTCAACTTTTAACGTGAGGTGCTGCCCTTGTTTGAAACGAAATGCCGCGCGTTCGTTTTCGGGCACTTCAAACGAAATGGAAACCGTGTCGGCGGTCTCGCGGCGCAAATCGCGCACTTTAAGTTTGTGGAATTGAAAAGCCATTGGTTGGGCAGATGGAACACAAAAAGTGTACCCCGGTATTTCGAGATACACTTCTTGTGGTGATTTGTCGAACTTGAAAACGGTTGATTTGTTTATTTGGGGATTTGGTTATTTGAGTGTCCAATCTTGGCCGCTCGAATAACCAAATCCCCAAATAAACAACTACGCAGTTTACGCCGCGATTGCGTTCACATGACGCATCAAGCCGCTCTTGAGGTTGGCTGCTTTGTTGCGGTGTATGTTGCCGCGCTTTGCCAAACGGTCAATCATGCTCACGACTTTGGACAGAAACTTTTCAGCCTCGGCCTTTTCTTTCATTTCGCGCAGGTTCTTGATGGCCGTGCGGGTGGATTTTTTGTAGTAGCGATTCTCCAAACGACGCTTATCGTTCTGGCGGATGCGCTTTAATGCGGACTTGTGGTGTGCCATATTTTACAGCGAAAATGTTGCTTTTTTAATAAACTCTTTGGTTTCCGTTTTGGGCGGGCAAAGGTAGAACTTTTGCTTTAAAAAAGAAGCAGACGTTTTAAAAATTTTTCCAGATCGCAGGGTGGGCTTTAAAGTAATACCGCCTCATACTTTCTTTCAGGGAAAATCCTGCAAAAACAATTCATTTTCTCAAAAAAAAGAATGGGTTTAGCATTACAATTCAAAGTTGAATCGTACTTTCGGGAATCTTTTCACCCAAACAGTTTCCTTATGACACCGCACACCGCTCCTGATCCTTTTCTTTCTTTCTCCGCCGTTCTGGGCGCTCGCCCAATTGATTCAGGAAATCAGTCCATCTCAAGTCACCCTTACCTCTAGTGAATTACAGTTCGTTCAAAAAATAACGTTGCTGGAAGACACTAAAACGACCAAGTTTATCTCTATCGGAGATGTGGCTCAATTCGAGTCGAATGGCCTGGTCAATCTCTACCTCCCCGGCGTTTCGGGGGTGCTGCAATCCGAGGCAGTCCATGTTGATTACACCAGCAGTAGTAACTATGTCTGGTCTGCAAAGTTGACCAACCAGCCCGGCTATCTCTCGCTTATAGTGACCCCTGGTGCTAAGGTCGGTTTTATTCAGCGACAAGGCCAGTATTTCAGCATTCACCCAATCAACAGTACATTGAGCCTTTTGCGAGAAATAGATTTGAACAAACTTTCAAAAGAGGATTGCGCTTTTGCTGGAGCCGAAAATACCGACCCAACTCCGATAGAGCCGAACTGGTGCGAACCAGCGAACACCACTTGCTTCTCAGAAATTGACCTGCTTATTTTGGTCTCTACTCCCGATGTTCAGGAATGGTTTGGTGCTCAAGCCGACCCTTGGGCAGTGCTTGCCACCATCCTTCAAGGCATAGAATCCATCAATTTGGCTTTTGCCAATAGCGGAATCCCTAACAAGCACGTTCGATGGAGAATTGAGACCTTTGAATTTGTTGGATATGACAATCCACTTAGACCTTTCGAAGACATTGAAGAACTTGCCACAGATGCCAGCAACTTGCGAGAGCAACACCAAGCGGATATTGTACTTATGTTGACAGCCAAAGATTATCCGAACATCCGAGGGGTTTCTTACAGTTTTGACGCTTGCCCAACTCCGACACCATCCTTTAATTGTGCCTACGGCATTGTAGAAATCCAGAGCATTGCTGACCCTGCTTGGACATTTGCCCATGAATTTGCACACCTAATGGGCGCTAGGCATAATCGCTCAA
>CAZPTQ010000010.1:25612-31961 GCA_964589365.1 uncultured Saprospiraceae bacterium | reverse complement strand
TGGACATTTGCCCATGAATTTGCACACCTAATGGGCGCTAGGCATAATCGCTCAAGCAACTGTTCAACGGCAGGCACCTGTGGCAATGATGATACAGATGTATGCTCTCACGGGTTGGTTTTTAATGATGGCGGTGGAAATGAACAAAGAACCATCATGGCCCTCATGTTCAATACAGAAATAGCAAATGGCGCGGTTCGTATCCCTCATTTCTCAAACCCTGACATTAACTTCAATGGAGGGGCCACAGGGACAGCAGACAATAACAATGCACGGATCATCCGCAATGCCGCCTGCACTGCGGATGATTACAATCAGGCAGATTGGACAGTAGGGATAGAAGGCCCCAACCAATGGTGTCCTCCTTCCATCACCCTTGATGCAATTTCGATTCCACCTACTCCAGGCTGGGGGAATTTCGTTGGGCTACCACCTTATCAATACGAATGGCAATGGGGCTGTGGCCCAGTTGGCCCATGGACTTTTATTTCTAACCAAGCCTCTATCACCATTTCGAGCCCTTACTGCCAACCTACTTTTTGGGTTCAACTTAAAATCACTTCAAGTGACGGGCTTACTCGGTTTGTAAAACAGAAGGTTTATCCCTGCGAATTTTACGCGAAGGGTGGTGATGGAAGCTTGAGTAGTACTTCGGAGACTCAAGCCGAAAATATGACGACCTTATACCCTAACCCAGCCGACGATGCATTCAATATCTCTTTTTCAAATGCGGTTGTGTCAGATGCTACTGTGTGCATCACCAATGGTATCGGAACGCTCATAAAAGACTTCAGAGTCTCTGGCAGTCAGGAGATTGCAATCAGCACAAGCGATCTGTCCGCAGGTGCTTATTTCGTGATAATTGCGACCGATGCCACCACAGAAACGCACAAACTCTTCATTAACAAACGCTAACTCATTATGAAAAATATACTTGCCACCTTTCTTGTCACATTGATTCTTTTCTCTTGTAAGAAGGATGATAATGGCCCTAAACTAGAAAAAACTTTCCCCGGCCCTATGGATACTGGCTCTCTGGAGGCATATCGTGGTGGAGCATTTTGGCAGTCAACGGCTTATGCACAGTACAACGCATTAGATAGTCTTTATGTTGGACTTATCTGCCTTACTTATACTACAGATGGGTTCAACAGAGAGTTTTTGACCTTGGGCGAAATACCCCTTAAAGTTGGTATCTACCCAATAAAAGGAAACAATGCTATCTCTACGGGATTAGACGGATTTGTGGGCGCAATATATTCGTGGGGAGCAGATGACGGAGATGTTTTTGGTGCGACTTATAATCACGATGACGAAAACTCACAGGGTACTTTGGAGGTGACTTTTATTGACCTTGTTTCAAAAAGAATTGCAGGGAGCTTCGATCGGCTGGTTTTCAAAAATCGTAATGAGGCAATCAACTATCCTGAACGCGTGGTGTTCGAGCATGGGAAGTTTGACATGAAGATAACAGAATAACACCGAGAAAAACCCAATTTCATTGCAAACCGGGGTGCGGCTCAAAACACACAAACTCATCATTAACAAACGCTAACTCATTATGAAAAATATACTTGCCACCTTTCTTGTCACATTGATTCTTTTCTCTTGTAAGAAGGATGATAATGGCCCTAAACTAGAAAAAACTTTCCCAGGCCCAATGGACACTGGTTTTCTGGAAGCAGGTCGAGACGGGGATTTTTGGCAGTCAACGGCCTGGGCGGAATACAGCATCTTCGACAGTTTGCATGTGGGGTTTATCTGCTTCACTTATTCGGCAGAAGGGTTTAATAGAGAAAACTTAACCTTGGGCGAAATTCCCCTCAAAGTTGGCAAATACCGCATAAAAGGCGGCAACGCCATATCAGCCGGTATAGATGGATTTGTTGGAGCTGGATATGATTGGGGAGCAGATGACGGAGATGTTTTTGGTGCGACTTATAATCACGATGACGAAAACTCACAGGGTACTTTGGAGGTGACTTTTATTGACCTTGTTTCAAAAAGAATTGCAGGGAGCTTCGATCGGCTGGTTTTCAAAAATCGTAATGAGGCAATCAACTATCCTGAACGCGTGGTGTTCGAGCATGGGAAGTTTGACATGAAGATAACAGAATAGCGGCAAGGCTGCCAAACTTATAGCCGGGGTACGAATCAAATCGTGCCCCGGCTTTTTGTTTTGCACTTCAAGGCAGACTTGGGGCCTATCATACGCATTGGTTTCAAACAGTTTCCTACATTTGCCCGCTCAAACTTGCAAAGTCTGACGCTAAAATTCAAAATTTTCTATGAAACGAGTCGTCGTCACAGGCATAGGCGCAATTACTCCCATCGGTAACAACATACCCGCGTTTTTAGACGGGTTACAACGCGGCGTAAGTGGCGCCGGCCCAATCACGCAGTTTGATGCCAGCCTTTTCAAAACCCGGTTTGCCTGCGAGGTAAAGGGTTTTGTGCCGGAGGATTTTATGGATCGCAAAGAAGTCAAGCGCGTTGACCGCTTTACTCAGTTCGCGCTCGTGACGGCTGACGAAGCGCTGAAAGACTCAGGCCTCGACTTGGAAGCGATCAACAAACAGCGCACAGGGGTGATTTGGGCTTCTGGCATTGGTGGCCTGCACACCTTGGAAAGAGAAATTGAGGACTATGTGAAAGGCAACGGCATCCCGCGCCACAACCCTTTTCTCATCCCTAAAATGATCACCAACATGGGCGCAGGCATGATTTCCATCCAGTATGGATTTATGGGGATCAACTATGCCACGGTTTCGG
This sequence comes from uncultured Saprospiraceae bacterium, assembly GCA_964589365.1. Classification (GTDB taxonomy): domain Bacteria; phylum Bacteroidota; class Bacteroidia; order Chitinophagales; family Saprospiraceae; genus M3007. Next base: position 29,189 of record CAZPTQ010000010.1, on the reverse strand, counting down.
CCTGTGCTTCTTCGAGCCATGCCATCATCAATGCCGCAGATTACATCCGCCTTGGCAAGGCCGACATCATGGTGACGGGCGGCTCTGAAGCCACCATTGCTGCAACGGCAGTAGGAGGCTTTACGAATATGAAGGCGATGAGCGAACGAAACGACGATCCCGCCACAGCTTCGCGACCCTACGACAAAGATCGAGATGGTTTTGTATTGGGGGAAGGCGGCGGAGCCTTGATATTGGAAGAATATGAACACGCAAAAAGGCGTGGTGCCCGTATTTATGCCGAATATGCGGGCGGCGCGATGACCAACGACGCATACCACATCTCCGCCCCACACCCAGAAGGCATTGGGGTTATCAATGTGCTGAACCTAGTGCTGGAAGACGCTGGCTTGACTACTGCCGATATTGACTACATCAACACCCACGGTACATCCACCCCATTGGGCGATGTGGCGGAATTAAAGGCGATCAGCAAGGTGTTTGGCGATCAGGTGGGCAAGATTAATGTTTCGGCTACCAAGGGGATGACCGGGCATTTGCTCGGCGCAGCAGGCGCGGTGGAGGCCATCGCGGCCATTCTGGCCATGAAACTGGGTTTTGTGCCGCCTACCATCAACCATTTTACGGACGATCCGGAGATTGACCCGGCGTTCAACCTAACATACAACGAGGCCCAACAACGCAAGGTGAAAGCTGTGCTCAGCAACACTTTCGGCTTTGGCGGGCACAATGCATCCATTGTCTTCAAACAAGTTTGAGGGCTTAATAAAAGAGCAGGAATCCACTCGACTAGATTCGTCGAACTTCCCGAAAGTTTCAAACTTTCGGGAAGTTGGATAAGTCGGATGCCTGCTCTAAAAAATTGATTCTGTGCGATTTATCCGAAGAATTTATAATTATCACTTTCATCCAGACCGGGAATTGGCTCGCCGCTTGAGCCAATTGCTTGGGTTCACGCCAGTCCGTTTGCAATTGTTCAAACTGGCGTTTTTCCACAAAAGCACTTTTGCTTCAAAAGACTACGCAATTGCCAACAACGAGCGGCTCGAATTCCTCGGCGACGCGGTATTGAGCACCATTGTGGGCGAGTATTTGTTCAAAAAATACCCCAATTCCGATGAGGGTTTTTTGACAAAAATGCGTTCTAAAATCGTGAAACGGCATTCGCTCGACGAGATTGCCGACCGTATGGGGCTTGACCTTTTTTTGGCCAATTACAACCAGACCCGGCTTTCAAAATCCATGCTCGGCAATGCACTGGAAGCACTCGTGGGCGCGGTGTACATCGAGCAGGGTTATGACGGCACCAAGATTTTTGTGGTCCGCCGCATCCTCCGCAAGTACTTGGATATCCACGAGTTGGAGGGGTTTGACGACAACTACAAAAGCCAACTTTTGGAATGGTGTCAGAAAAATGGCCGACAGATCGAATACAAAGTAGTGGCTAAATACAAAAGCGAAAAGCGCGACAAATTCAAAGTAGCCGTGTTCGTGGATGGCAAAAAAGTGGGGACTGCCGATGATTTCAATAAAAAAAGCGCGGAACAACTTGCCAGCGAGCGCGCCATGACCGCACTCGGAATGCTCGGTAGCAATGGGATGCCTCCTCCTATTGACCAAGACTTCGATACAGAATAAATTTATTTCAATTTCCGCCCTCGCTTTCTACGTTTTCTAATCGGCGGCGGGTCTCGTCCAATACACGGCGCTGGTTATCTTGTTCTACGAGGTTGGCCTCTTGCGATTGCTCATTGTTGACAATATCCTGTCTTGCTTTTTGGATTCTTGACTCCCAGGTTTCAATGCTGTTGCGGAGGGTTTCGTTGTCTTTGTTTAGTTTTTTCTGTTTGTTTTCCAACTCTTTCAATTGGTTTTCCTGTGCCTTCAGTTCTTTACCGATGGCAGCACGACGCACGTCGAAGTAGCACTGGCGGAGCGAACGCAGCATTTCTTCCGTGCGGTTCCGGTTGTCGCGGCGATTGAGAAAGTAGGAGCCAGCATCTACCCAAACGTTGAGCGCAGTCCTGTCACCATCTTTTTCGATGGTGGAGTAAAGGGCAAACACATCGTCGCCCATAAAGGCTGCACTTAACTTGGTGGCGGCCCATTCGCCTTTGCTCTTTTTGAGTTTTGCGTTGAAATTATCCTTCGCAAATTTTTTCCAGACATCTTCTACAACACTTGCTTCGGTGCTGGCAAACTCCATACGGAAACCGGGTCGGCTGCCAAACGACATCATACGTTCTGTCTCGCGCACGGGATCAAATTGGGCGCTCATGTTCAAAGCAAAAGTAACGAAAAGCAGCAGGAGGGGAAGGTTTTTTTTGTTCATAATTCCTTGATTTATAAAAGTTTAGATGGTATGTTTTGTCAACTTCGATGGCCTTGGACAGAAAGTTTTAGCACTTCAAATTAAGAAGCAAAAACCTTTAGTAGCCAAACAAAGGTAAAACGCCCTTGCCCTTCAAAGTCACAACACAAAAGAAAAATAAGCGGGCGGCAAGCAAAACGAGCCGCCAAATGAAGTTTCTTTGTGCCTTTTACCCGCCGAAGCCATAGCGCAGGCGGGCATTAATATTGACCACATTTACAAAACATGGCAAAGATCCTAATCGTTGACGACGAAGTGCCCATCCGCCGCACACTGCGCGACATTCTCGAATTTGAAGGCTACGAGGTGGACGAAGCCTCCGACGGGCTGGAGTGTATAGCCAAAGTCCAAAAAGAAAAATACGATGTCATTATCACAGACATCAAAATGCCCCGGATGGACGGCATAGAAGCGCTCGAGCGCCTTCAAATCCTCTCGCCCGAAACCCCGGTCATCATGGTAAGCGGCCACGGAACGATTGATACCGCTGTAGAAGCCGTGAAAAAAGGCGCGTTTGATTTCATTTCCAAGCCGCCTGATCTTAACCGGATGCTTATAACGGTGCGCAATGCACTCGACCGCAGCGAACTTGTGAACACCACTCAAGTGCTGCGCAAACAAGTGAAAAGCAGCAAGGGCGTGAACATGATTGGCGACAGCGGCCCCATCCTTGCCATCAAAAAAATGCTTGAAAAAGTGGCGCCTACCGAAAGTCGGGTGCTCATCACCGGGCAAAACGGCACAGGTAAAGAACTCGTGGCGCGCTGGATTCACGAAAAAAGCAACCGCGCTGATGGACCTATCGTGGAAGTCAACTGTGCTGCTATTCCCGCCGAATTGATTGAAAGCGAACTGTTTGGCCACAAAAAAGGCTCTTTCACAGGTGCTATTGCTGACCGCCCAGGCAAGTTCGAGTTAGCCAATGGAGGCACTCTTTTCCTTGACGAAATCGGCGACATGAGCCTCGATGCCCAGGCCAAAGTGCTGCGCGCTTTGCAGGAAAGCCGCATCACCCGGGTGGGCGACAGCAAAGAGATAAAAGTGGATGTACGCGTTTTGGCCGCTACCAATAAGGACCTCCGCGCCGAGATTGCTGGCGGACGTTTCCGCGAAGACCTCTACCACCGCCTTGCTGTCATCGTAGTGCAGGTGCCCTCGCTCAACGAACGCCGCGAAGACATTCCGCTCCTTATCGAGCACTTCAAC
>CAZPTQ010000010.1:18670-25602 GCA_964589365.1 uncultured Saprospiraceae bacterium | reverse complement strand
CGCATCGCCGACGATTATGGTCATCCACCTAAATCCTTTACACCTGCAGCCATCATTGCCTTACAAGACTACAACTGGACGGGCAACATCCGCGAACTGGCCAACGTGATCGAACGACTTTTTATCCTTTGCGAGCAAACAGTGACGGAGGAGGATGTGCGGTTGTATGTGTATCCGAATAAATAGGACGCTGGGCGGTTGTTTCTTAGACGTCGGACAAATTACCAAGAGACTAATTTTTTTGTCCAACGTCTAAAGTCCAATCGTCCAAAATCTAATTAACTTTTTGTTTCGCAAAAGCCTCTATAAGGTGGCCTACTTTTGCGGCCAATTTTTATAAAAAAGGATTTCACCAAACATGAAAAAACTGCTCCTCGCCGTATTGTTTTTGCCCGCCACCTTGTGGGCCTTCCAAAAAAATACTACTGCCAAACCTGCTCCATCGCCAGCTAAAAGCGGCAGTACTGTCACGCTCACTTGTCGGCTCTATGGCACACAAGGCAGTGCTGACAAGGTATATTTGTATGAAAATCTTGGGCTTGCCAAACAAGTTGTGGCTAGCGCTTCAAGAAGCGGCGCAGACAGCGCATATGTGCTGACCGTGCCTGCAGGCCCAGCTCGTTTTTATAGCGTTGGAGCGAACGAGCAATCCACCGTCAGAGTCATTTTGGGCGAGGAAAAACAAGTGACATTGTGGGGCAATACCCAGTTTATGAACAAAGCCCGCACCGTCAATTCGTCTGCCAATAAGGCTTTGGAAACCCTTCAAGAAAGGCTCACCCAATTCGCGAACGAAAGCGTGCAGGTACGGGCACAGTTCAATCAATCAACGGGCACGGTGCGCAACAGCATAGAAGATCGAGTGACGCAACTTGGCAAGCGCAAAATGCGCTTCCTCGACTCGCTCAAAGCGGCAAACCCCCTCCTATGGCGCATGGCAAGCCTTCAACTTACGCCCGATTATGCGGGCCAGGGCGGAACGGAAGCCGAATTTTATAGCAAAGAATATTTTCGTTGGGCCGATCTGAGCGACAAGGCTTTTGAGCAAATCCCCGATGTGTACAACGCATTTGAGGCCTTTACCGCCTCGCAGCTCCAAATGGGTGTCAAGCACGAAAAAGCATTACAGTTGGCTGAAGCCCAACTTGCTAAAATACCTGCCGAAAGTGCTACCTATCGTATGGCATTGGGCGGTATTATGAGTTCGCTCAAAGGCAACAACAGTCCTGTTTACTCAACTATAGCCAATAAGTATGTTGAACGTTACAGTTCAAAAGACTTGGGAGAAATACCTGCCATAGTAATGGAATTGAAAAAATCCGCCACATTCATGACGGGTTTTGAAGCGCCCGACCTCGCGGGCATGACCCCTGACAGCAATCAGTATTCGCTCAAACAAATGCGTGGAAAAGTGGTACTTATTGATTTTTGGGCGAGCTGGTGCGGCCCTTGCCGCAAGGAAAATCCGAATGTAGTGGCCAGCTACAACAAGTACCATGAAAAGGGCTTCGACGTCCTTGGTGTTAGTCTTGACCGCGAAATCAACGCTTGGCGCAACGCCATCAAACAGGATGGTTTGCCATGGCACCATATCAGCGATCTTAAGGGCTGGCAAAGTGCTCATGCGGCACTCTATTCCATCAGTTCTATCCCTCAGACATTGCTTCTTGACCGCGAAGGGAAAATTATTGCCCGCAATTTGCGCGGGGAACAATTGGCGGCGAAACTGGAGGAGATATTTGGGAAGTAAGTTTTTTGAAGGGTTGTGGAGCGCCAAATCTTTATGGCGCTCCACAACCCTTCAAACTTGTCAAACAACTATCTACGCCACATCAAATACACCCAGCCCAACAAACTCGTCACCGCTGCGAAGAAAAACACCCCAGCCAAATGGCCCGCGAACCAGCCGGCGATTAATGCTCCACCGCCAATAGCTATTTCCAAAGAAATATACATCGTCGCCAAAGCACGGCCCTTGCGGCCCGGATCGCCGAGATCCACCGTCCAGGCATTGATGGCAGGCGAGAACACTCCATTCCCAAGACCAAATAATGCCGAAGCGAGGTAAAGCATCGCTTTTGAATCTGCAACAGCAAATGCAAGCATCGCGATGGCAATAAGAATCGCCGAGGCTTTCAAAACGGGCACACGCCCCAGCCGGTCTGAAATTTTACCTGCCCCAAATCTCGTAGAAATGCTGGCCAGTGTGAAAATAGTAAAAAATGTGCCCCGGTTTTCCACACCCACCTTGTCGCTCAAATCGGGCACCAAAGTGAGTATGACGCCATAACTGATGTAACAACAAATCATCACAACGGCTGCGGGCAGGGCTTGGGGATCGAACACATCATGTCTGCCTACTTTCAACAGGGAAAAACGAAAGGGCTGTTTTTCGTGCAGAGTTTCTCCTAAATTGATCAAAATCAGCATAGAAAGCACCGCCAGCGTCGCTGAGGCGTAAAACATTGCGTTGATATCGTATTGAGCCGTCAACCAACTTCCCCAAGGCGGCGATGCACTGGCCCCAAGGCTAAAGCAAATGCCGAGTGTACCCATGGCTTCCCCGCGCCGCCCGTCGGGCACAATATCCGCCACATAGGCCGAGGTGCCCGTGGGCTTGAACCCTGTAGAAAAACCGTGGAAAAACCGCAAGGCCAAAAAGCCCTGCACAAAGGCCAATTGGGGATATAAGAGGCCGCAAATCACACAGGCAAAAGTGCCAATGTACATAACCGGAAGCCTTCCTATTGTGTCCGCAAGTTTGCCACTGAATGGCCGCGAAAGCCCTGCCGTAAGCGTGAAGAGGGCGATTATGAGACCCTTGTGCTCTGCTCCGCCAAGCGACGTGAGGTAAGCTGGCAACTCAGGGATCATCATGTTGAAACTGCCCGCAAACAAGGCGTGCGAAAGGCAAAGCAGCAGGAAAGGACGGGTGTAGAGGGCTTGGGAGGGAGCAAAATTCATGCAAAAGGGCTGCTCAAGCGCGGAAAATCTTATTCAATTCAATCGAAAAACCTGGCAACACTTTTGAGTGTGCTGTGGACGCACCCTTGCATTTCTGCAATGAAATGAACTCCTTGTCTATGTTTTCAAAGATTTCCACAAATTTCTTTTTGGGGTCAACCACCCAATATTCGCGAACATCATAGCGCTCGTAGATGGACATTTTCTCTTCTAAAGCGCTTTTTTTGTTTGAAGAAAGGATTTCTGCCACGAGATCTGGCGCGCCTTTTATTTTTTTCCCGTCAGACAAAAGTTTTGGCAAACGCTCTTTTGAAATAAAAATGATGTCGGGTTGAAAAACATTGTTTTCGTCAAAATGAACATCCATAGGAGCTGTAACGACGATGCCCAGTTCGTTCTTTTTGGAATACAAGTGAATTTCACTGGATAATTCCATCGAAATCTCTTGATGTGAAAACTCGGGAGAAGGTGGCATTTTCAAAAGGCTGTTAATGAGCTCGGGGTAGGGTGGCCCCGCAGGAAGCAGGGCAAATTCTGCAGCCGTCATCCGCTGGCCTACGGGAAACGGATATTGATCAGGTTGTGGGAGAACTGGGGTTGCGCCCATGATTTTGGTTATTTTTTACAAAGATAGCAATAATTTGTTCTTCAAAAAACCCTCCAGCACTTCCAGACCTCGCTCAAAATCCCGGTTGTTGTTCACCACCACGTCAGCTTCTTCTTTGTAAGGCAAAATGAACCGCTCGTAAGAAGGCAGCACATGGTGCTGATATTTGTACAGCACATCGTCCAAAGGGTAGCCGCGCTCTACCTGGTCGCGCATGATACGGCGGATCACTTTGAGGTTTTCCTTGGCATTGATAAATACCTTCAGGTCGAGATGCGCTGCAATTTTTTTGTAGTGAAAGACAAAAAGCCCTTCTACGATAATTATCGGAGCTGGCTTGAAAACCAAGAGTTTTGGCTTCGCTTCGGGGTTGTTGAAGACATACTCTTCGATGGTGACGGACTCGCCATCTATGAGATTTTCTATGTCTTGCCGAAACCTCTTTTTGTCAATTGACTTTGGAAGGTCAAAATTTTGCTCGCCGTTGGGGTCACGGTGTTGCTGCTCACGGGGCAGGTAGTAGTCGTCCTGCGAGACGATACACACTTGTTCCTCTGAAAAAGACTGGCGCAAACGACGGATGAAACTCGTTTTGCCGCTTCCGCTTCCGCCGCAAATTCCGATAAGAAATGGTCGCATGATTAAGACTTAGAAATTGAGATATTTGGATATTGTCGGCGAAAATAGGTGATCGCTCAAAATTCCCTCCGAAACAAACTCGTCGCGTACTTTGCGGCGGTTTTAAAAATCAAAAAATCACCGCCCTCTCAAAAAAACGAATCACCAAATCACCAGATAAACAAATCACCCTATAAACGAATCACCACAAAATGGACCGTTTTATCGGCCTCGTCGGCATCGTTGTCATTCTTGGAATCGCCTTTTTGCTCTCCAACAACCGCAAAGCCATAAATTACCGCACTGTGGGCATGGGGCTTTTGTTGCAGGCTGGGTTGGCGGTATTTATTTTAAAAACCTCGGTCGGCAAAGCGATATTCGGTTGGCTGGGTAGGGCCGTTACCAAGATTTTGGATTTTTCTGTTGAAGGTGCGCGCTTTGTTTTTGGCATTTTGGCCGACGACAAAGCATTTGGCAAGGTTGTCGAAAGCACGGAGAAGACGGTGGGAGTACAGCCCTGGAACATAGATGGCCTCGGCGACCCGGTCTTCGTGAGCGGCTTCATTTTCTTTTTCAAGATAATCCCGACCATCATTTTTGTGGCCTGTCTGGTCAATATTTTTTACCACATCGGCCTGATGCAATGGGTCGTTGAAAAACTCGCCAAAGGACTGAATTACATCATGAAAGTGAGTGGTGCGGAGGCGTTGAGCAATATTTCAAGTGCATTCGTGGGACAGGTAGAAGCTCAAATCATGATAAAACCCTACCTGAAGGGCATGACCATGTCAGAATTGATGGCCTCCATGACCGGTAGTTTTGCCTGTATCGCGGGGGGCGTGATGGCGGCGTATATCGCGTTTGGCGTCAAAGCCGAATACCTCATTGCGGCCAGTATCATGGCTGCGCCGGGCGCGCTCGCTATCGCAAAAATTATGTGGCCCGAAACGGAAGAATCTGAAACGCAGGGCGTGGTAAAACTCAAAGTCGGCAAACAACACAGTAATATCGTGGACGCCATTTCTGCCGGTTGCACCGATGGCCTCAAAGTCGGCCTCAATGTATTGGCAATGCTCATTGGTTTTCTTGCACTTATCGCGCTTATCAATTACTTACTTGGTGCTGCGGGCGGACTCGCTGGATACCCGAATTTTGGGCTGAATAGTATCCTCGGCGGACTTTTTTCGGGTTTTGCCTTTGTCATGGGCGTTCCGTGGCACGAAGCCTCACAAGCAGGTGCACTTATGGGCACGAAGCTGGTCGCCAATGAATTCGTAGCTTACCTCCAACTCAAACCGATTATTGAAGGTCAATTGCTTTCTGAGAAAACGATTGCCATTGTGAGTTTTGCGCTCTGTGGCTTTGCAAATTTTGGCTCGGTAGGTATCCAAATTGGCGGCATTTCTGCGTTGGAGCCGAGCCGCCGCGCCGATTTGGCGAAATTGGCCTTCCGAGCGCTCACAGCAGGCACACTGGCAAGTTATCTGTCGGCCACCTTGGCAGGATTGTTGTTTTAGAAATTGAAAATGAGTTAATTGTGAAGAGAACAAACACATATTGGGCTTCTGGGGCTTTCCGAAAGTTTCATCCCGAAGAAATCGGGATCGGACAGTTGGGCTTTTTAATGCTTCCTTTACTGTTTGCTACTTCTTTCTATACAGAAGTTGGTTTTGCAAAATTCGTGGAACCCCCAAGTGTGGATTTGAGACCTATAAGGTTTTTAAAACCTCACAGGTCTTGTTTTCCTTTAGAAGCCACATCCGACTCCCTACTTTTTCTGGGAAAGCAAAAAAGCGCTTTAGCAGAAGCCACGCTCAACGCTAAAACCCTTGCCGTGGCGCGCACTTTTTTAGGGACGCCGTATGTGAATGGCTGTCTAGACCGAACCTCCGAAGAGTGTTTGGCCGTCAACTTTTGCGAACTTGATTGTTGGACGTTTATGGAAAACAGCCTCGCCATTGCGCTCGCGGAGCCGGGTGATTTTCAGTCGTACAAAGCACATTTACAGGAACTTAGGTATTGGGGTGGTAATGTGAACGGCTACGGTTCGCGCATCCATTATTTTACGGGCTGGTTGTTGCAAAACGAAAAGCGGGGGATATTTCAAGACCTCACGGAGGAAATGGGCGGCATCCCTTACCGAAAAAAAATCGGGTACATCTCCGCTCGACCAGCAAAATATCCCAAAATCAAAAACCCCGAAAACCTTCGCGCCATTCGCATGGCCGAGCGCCGTATCAATGCACACCAATGGTTTTACATCCCGCAAGGACGTATAGCCAAGATAGAACACCTTATACAAGAAGGCGATATCGTGTCGCTTACGGCCTGGAAACCAGAATTAGACATTGCCCACCAAGGTTTTGCGGTTAAAATAAATGGACGTATTCACTTGATGCACGCTTCTTCGCTGGGGAAAAAAGTGATTGTTTCCAAGCAGCCGCTCCCAGAGTATGTGATCTCCCAACCAGGTCAGACAGGGATTATGGTGGCGCGGTTGAAGTGAATTGCTGACCTAAATATGCCGCTTTGCCAGCCAGATCTCCAATTTCCTGACAAATTTTTCTTTTTTCGACTGATTGCCTCTGCCATTCCGTCAGATTTCTCTGCGTGGCACAACGATTGATAGTCTGCGGTTACCCACCAAGTATTAACTTCCAACATGGGTATTGAAATTACCGCTCAACCAATCACCAATCAACCAATCACTAAATACAATTCAAGCAAAATATGGGAAAGATAA
>CAZPTQ010000010.1:4624-18570 GCA_964589365.1 uncultured Saprospiraceae bacterium | reverse complement strand
AATCACCAATCAACCAATCACTAAATACAATTCAAGCAAAATATGGGAAAGATAATCGGCATTGACCTCGGTACAACCAACTCTTGCGTCTCCGTCATGGTCGGCAACGAACCTACCGTGATCCCCAACGATGAGGGCGCACGCACTACCCCTTCGGTAGTAGGCTTTTTGGACAATGGCGAGCGCAAAATCGGCGCACCCGCCAAAAGACAGGCCATCACAAACCCCACGCGCACCGTCGCTTCTATCAAGCGTTTCATGGGGATGCGCCACAGCGAATCCACTTCCGAAATTAAGCGCGTACCGTACAAAGTAGCCAAAGGCGACAATGATACCGTACGCGTAGACATAGACGGGCGACTCTACACCCCGCAGGAAATCAGCGCGATGGTGCTCCAAAAAATGAAAAAAGTAGCCGAAGACTACCTCGGCGAAACCGTTACGGAAGCCGTCATCACGGTACCCGCTTATTTCAATGACTCTCAGCGCCAGGCAACCAAAGAAGCCGGCGCCATTGCAGGTCTTGATGTAAAACGCATCGTGAACGAACCAACCGCTGCTGCTTTGGCTTATGGCCTCGACAAACGCGATAAAGACCTGAAAATCGCTGTGTACGACCTTGGCGGTGGTACATTCGATATCTCGGTGCTCGAACTCGGCGGCGGTGTTTTTGAAGTGAAATCTACCAACGGCGATACCCACCTCGGTGGCGACGACTTCGACCAAACCATCATCGAATGGTTGGCCGACGAATTCAAACGGCAGGAAAATATTGATCTCCGCAAAGACCCAATGGCACTACAACGCCTGAAAGAAGCCGCTGAAAAAGCCAAGATCGAACTTTCGAGCAGCGCGGAAACCGAAATCAACCTGCCATACATCACTGCGGTGGATGGTGTGCCAAAGCACTTGGTGGTTAAACTCAGTCGCGCCAAATTTGAGCAAATGACCGACGCACTCGTGCAGCGTACGCTGGAACCTTGTCGCAAAGCCCTCAAAGACGCGGGCATGAAGCCCAACGAAGTGGACGAAGTTATCCTCGTAGGAGGTTCTACCCGTATCCCACGCATTCAGGAGGAAGTTGAGAAGTTTTTTGGCAAAAAGCCAAACCGTTCGGTGAATCCTGACGAAGTAGTGGCCATTGGCGCTGCCGTACAAGGTGGCGTACTAAGTGGTGCTGTGACCGACGTGTTGCTGCTCGACGTGACCCCGCTTTCGCTCGGTATCGAGACCATGGGCAATATCTACGACGTAGTGATCGACGCCAATACGACCGTGCCAACCAAGAAATCAAAGACCTACTCTACGGCTTCGGACAATCAGCCGCAAGTAGAAATCCACATCTTGCAAGGCGAACGCCCGATGGCGCGCGACAACCGCTCCGTGGGTCGGTTCATTCTCAACGATCTGCCACCTTCACCACGCGGCGTTCCTCAAATCGAAGTTACCTTCGACATGGACGCTAACGGTATCCTGAGTGTAACGGCGCTGGACAAAGGCACTGGCAAGCAACAAAATATCCGCATCGAAGCCAGCACTGGCTTGAGCAAAGAAGAAATTGCAAAGATGAAAGCCGAGGCGCAAGCCAACGCCGAAACCGACCGTCAGACCCGCGAACGCGCTGAAAAACTGAATGCTGCTGACTCGCTCATTTTCCAGACGGAAAAGCAGCTCAAAGAATTCGGCGACAAAGTGCCTGCCAATCACAAGGAGACCATCGAAAAAGCACTCGAAGAACTTCGCGAAGCGCATAAAGCACAAGACATCGCCCGCCTCGACACGGCACAAGCCGCCCTCACGGAGGCTTGGAATGCTGCCAGCCAGGAAATCTACGCTGCGCAACAGGCCGCAGGGGGTAACCCTGCAGAGGGTGGGACCGAAAATCCTTACGGTTCTGCCACCGGCGGCCCGGCAGGGGGCGGCTCTGGTACGGAGGCGCAGGATGTGGAGTTTGAGGAAGTGAAGAGCTAACGATTGATTTTTAGACATTTGAAAATACGATGCCGCTCAGAATTTGATTCTGGGCGGCTTTTCCTTTTCCATAATTCCCTCAAAACCCTTTAAATTGCAAGAAAATAAACAACCATGACCGTAGCAGAAAGAATGGGCGATATTGCGGATTCCTTGGCTATGCTAAATCCCGCCCAATTGATCAAGCTCAAAGCTTCCAAAGCAATGTCGGAACGAGTAGAGGAGTGGCTACCATCAAGGTATTGAATTTGAACCATCCAGACAGGTTGATTTTGCGGAGGCTGTTGGCCCAGGTGAAGAGAATCCAATGACACCCCCAAAAACCGTTCAGGAAAATCCTTTAAACGAGGATTTTTAGAAATAAAATTTAGCAATCAAGGAAGTATCAGCATCCTCGATGAAAAAATCGCCCGTATTGGCGACATCTTGGAGCAGATTGCCTCGCTCAATCGGCGCATTGATTTTCACAAACAAAACAACGGCAATGCTTGGACCATCAAGCAATACGAAGAAATGCGGGAGGATTTTACCAACGAACTTCGCGATTTGCTCCGGGAGTACAAATTGGAAAACAGCATCTCAGTTATCGCTTAGTAGTGAATAAAATACTTGAAAAAACGGCAGAACGGCTTATGGCTGTTCTGCCGTTTTTTATTTCGGGTCTGTTCGATTGTTTTTCTCCAAAACCGCGTAATTTGCACAAAATACCCAGCCATGACTGCATTAGAAATAAAAGACAAACTCCATCGGATGGTCATTGAAACGGACGATGTAGATTTTCAACTCAAACACTAGCATGTCCAATAACGATTCATCATATCCGCTTTATATCAAGTTAGCCAATATAGCAATTGCAATATTTATACTGTTCTATGTCCTGTACATCGGTCAGGCTGTCATTTTGCCCATTGTGTACGCCGCTATTTTTGCTATTCTCTTGAACCCCGTAGTAAATTGGCTATGTACGAAACATATCAATCGGGTAGTAGCCATCTTGCTGGCAGTCCTGCTTTCTTTGATCGTGGTAAGCGGAGTGGTTTATTTTATCGTCTCGCAACTTGCCGATTTTAGTGAGACAATGCCACAATTCAAGGAAAAATTTGGCCTGCTCATAAAGCAATGCTATGAATGGTTTTCAGATACCTTCAATGTTAAAACCAAAAAAATATACGCTTGGGTAGAGCAGGCAAAGACTCAAGGCATGGACAACAGCACCACACTTATTGGGAGTACGCTCAGTAGCATCGGCAGCTTGCTCGCCATTGTTTTTCTGGTACCCGTTTATATTTTTATGTTCCTGTTCTACAAGCCATTGTTGCTCGATTTTATCAGGCAACTTTTTGATCGCGAAAAACATAGGGCCGTCGTGGAAGTACTCACCGAAACGAAAATACTGATCCAGCGCTATTTGACAGGGTTGATGCTCGAGTTGGTTATTGTGGCTACTTTGAATGTTACGGCATTGATGGTTATTGGCGTTGAATATGCCGTTTTGCTGGGTATTATTGGGGCCATGCTAAACATAATACCCTATATTGGGGGGATTGTTGCTATTTCAATTCCAACATTGGTCGCCTTGGCCACTCAATCGCCCGAAGCAGCAGGCTGGGTAGTAGTAGCATACATTGTTATTCAATTGATTGACAACAACTTTGTGGTGCCGATGGTCGTAGCATCCAAAGTCAAGATAAACGCGCTGATCTCTATAATTGTCGTTTTGATAGGCGGCGCAATATGGGGCATACCGGGAATGTTTCTTTCCATACCGCTCACGGCCATCGTCAAAGTGATTTTTGATCGTATCGAACCGCTCCAGCCCTGGGGATTTTTATTGGGCGATACGATGCCGCCAATCGGGAAGACCATTTTTTATTTCAGAAAAGAAAGAAAGAAGCCAAAGAGCAGCAAAAGCGATGAGCCTTAGGAACGGTGTCAAAAGAATGGCATCAAATTGGGAAGTTATTTTGACACCGTTCCTTAGGTGTGTTGACCGAAAAATTATACGGAGTTCTTGCGTAAAAGGTACTGCTGTGACCAGGTGACAGACTTCCAAGTCTGCCGTACATTTACGCCTCAACAATCAAAACTATGTTCGCACCACTCCGCGCCCTGTTGTTCAAAAAAGCCCTCCGCAACTTGTTGGCTTCGCAAAAACGAAGCCGCCAGGTGCACACCCTCGACAGTGCGCGTTCCATCGGGGTTCTCTTCGATGCAACTTCCGAAACCGCGCAACGTGAGAGCCTTGAATTCGCCCGATCTTTGGAAAAACAGGGGAAGAACGTATCAGCGCTGGGGTATTTCAACGTGAAACAAGCCCCTGAAAATCAATCATTTGATTCTTTTTTTGCCAAAGAAACCACTTGGCTGGGCCAACCCAATAGCGGGAAATCTGACGATTTTTTAAAGCAAAAGTTTGATCTCTTACTCACGCTGAACCCCGATGAGCTTCCCCCGCTCGAATGGCTGGCAGCAAAATCGCAGGCAGCATTCAAGGTCGGTTTTGCCACCAGCCGCCCAAATGATTTTGATATTCAATTGGAAACGCCTGAGGGCAAGGGGATTCGCTATTTTACCGAACAACTCGCGCTTTATCTTGGAAAAATTGTCTTGAACTAAATGTACCCCGGAACTCCGTTCCGGGGCCAATTCCCGGAACGGAGTTCCGGGGTACATATAACATGAACGTACATCAAAAACTTCGCGGTACGGGCGTTGCACTCGTCACACCCTTCAAAAATGGTGCGATTGACTGGGAGGACCTTGAGCGCATCATCGAACACGTTATTGCGGGGGGCGTAGAGTTCCTGGTCAGCCTCGGCACTACGGGCGAGTCCAGTACAACCACCGATATTGAGCATCGCCAGGTACTCGATTTTTCCATCAAAGTTAACCGTGCTCGGGTTCCATTCGTTGCCGGGGTTTTTGGCGGTAACAACACCGCCGCGATGGTGGAAAAAATCAAAGGTTTCAACTTTGAGGGCATTGATGCCCTGCTTTCGAGCAACCCGGCCTACAACAAACCCGGTCAGGAAGGCATTTTCCAGCACTACATGGCTTTGGCTGAAGCATCCCCACTGCCCATCATCATTTACAATGTGCCCAGCCGGACCTCCTCGAACATGACTGCCGAGACCACGCTCCGTCTCGCCCACGCTTCTGACAAGTTTATCGCCGTGAAAGAAGCCTCCGACGATATTTACCAGATCATGAAGATCCTGAAGGGACGGCCCGACAACTTTTTAGTGCTGAGCGGCGACGATTTTATCACCCTGCCGCTCATTGCTGCTGGTGGGGATGGTGTTATATCAGTCATCGCGAACACATTGCCCCGCCCGTTCACCGACATGGTGCGCGCCGCTTTGCGACAGGATTTGCCATCTGCTCAAAAGTTGAATTTCAAACTGCTCGAACTTTACAAGATACTTTTTGCTGAAGGTAACCCCGTAGGCGTGAAGGCGGCCATGGAATTGCAAGGGCTTTGTAGTCGCGAGGTGCGTCTGCCGCTGGTGCCGATGACTGAGCAGGGCGTACATTCGATTATGGCAGAGTTGGAAAAGTTTGAGATTTGATCTAAATTTTAACACCTGGGTACTTACAGAGCAGTTGAATTGTTCAAACTGAACCAACTTTAGAAATTTTTGGCCACCTGCTTCTTAAACTAAAAGAAAGCAATAACTTTGCACCCGCTTTTGAAACCCCTTTCCAAAAAAGACAAATAAAAACCCTCCTTCGCTAAAGCTACAGCGGGTAAAAGCGGCAAAATTGGCCACGTGGCGGAATTGGTAGACGCGCTACTTTGAGGGGGTAGTGTCCTTTCGGATGTGCTGGTTCGACTCCAGTCGTGGTCACAAAAAGGCTTCCCGAGCAATCGGGAGGCCTTTTTAATTTCCAACGCCCAACAAAGGAATGTCCAATGTCCAAATAGATCAAGAGCTTGGGGTTCGTTGTATTTGAATGCTCAGATTTCAACGTGAGTGAGTAAGCGCAACGCCTCCTTGGAAATTGGACATTCCTTGTTGGACATTGGATATTTACTCATAAGCTGCCAATCCTGTCACATCATGCCCCGTAATGAGCAAGTGAATATCGTGTGTGCCTTCGTACGTGAGCACCGTTTCGAGGTTCATCATGTGGCGCATTACAGGATACTCGTTCGTGATGCCCATCCCGCCATGGATTTGACGTGCTTCGCGGGCGATTTCGAGTGCCATCATGACGTTGTTTCGCTTGGCCATGCTTACTTGGGCAGGGGTGTGTTTGCCGACATTGGCCAAGGTGCCAAGCCTCCAGGCGAGCAGTTGCGCTTTGGTGATTTCTGTAATCATTTCCGCCAACTTCTTCTGCGTCAATTGGAAACCGCCGATGGGGCGACCAAATTGAACGCGCTCTTTGGAGTAACGCAAAGCGGAATCGTAGCAATCGAGCGCTGCGCCAATGGCGCCCCACGCAATACCGTAACGGGCTTTAGTAAGACATGAAAGTGGCCCTTTAAGGCCCTGCACACCTGGCAGCACGTTTTTCTTTGGAACCCGCACGTCTTCAAACACGAGTTCGCCCGTGATGCTGGCGCGGAGGCTCCATTTGCCGTGAATTTCAGGAGCCGAAAACCCTTTCATTCCTTTTTCGACAATCATGCCGATGATTTTTCCTTCCTCGTTTTTGGCCCACACGACGGCAATATCAGCAACCGGAGAGTTGGTGATCCACATTTTGGCGCCATTCAAAATGTAAGAATCGCCATCGTCTTTCACGTTGCTGAGCATTCCGTTTGGATTTGAACCGGCATCTGGCTCGGTGAGGCCGAAGCAGCCGATGAGTTCGCCTTTGGCCAATTTGGGCAGGTAGTGACGGCGTTGTTCCTCAGAACCAAAACGGTAGATGGGGTACATCACCAACGAACCTTGCACAGAAGCCATAGAGCGCACACCAGAGTCGCCGCGTTCCAGTTCCTGCATGATAACGCCATAAGCAATTTCGTCCATGCCACCACAGCCATATTCGGCGGGTAAAGAAGGGCCATAAGCGCCGATTTCGGCCAGACCTTTAAATAAGTGGGTAGGGCATTCAGCGCGATTGGAGTAGTCTTCAATGATGGGGCTTACTTCAGATTTGACCCATTGGCGCACGGCATCGCGGGCAAGGAGGTGTTCGGAAGTGAGGAGCTCATCTACTCCGTAGTAGTCGTGGTGTTGGTAGCGGTCTTCGCGGGCGGTGATGGGCTTTTGCATGATATTGCTCAGAAAAAGTATTGGTTA
This sequence comes from uncultured Saprospiraceae bacterium, assembly GCA_964589365.1. Lineage (GTDB taxonomy): Bacteria > Bacteroidota > Bacteroidia > Chitinophagales > Saprospiraceae > M3007. Next base: position 11,344 of record CAZPTQ010000010.1, on the reverse strand, counting down.
AGTAAAATCGGGCGCAAAAGTATAGAAAATTGGGTTACCCCACTACCTAGGGTAAAGTCCAGATGCTGCCAATAGCCGTCTGCCTATCACGCGACCTGGGTCATTGAGGTTCAATATTTTAATGGCAGCTTCGCCCAATATTGTTTTGGGGTAAATCCCACCGGATTCTTCCTCAAAATGCCCTTCCCAAATATCGCGACGGGGGTTGAAAAAGCGGGTTGGTGTTTCTGCATCATTTAACACAGTTGTCAAATCCGTGCCTTTGTTGCGGTTGCATCGTGGACATGCGTAAGCAAGGTTTTCGAGGATGCTTTTGCCGCCATGTTTGATGGCATTCTTTTGCCACCCACCATCCTATCTTTTTCGTTAAATAGCCCCACTATTCGCCTCAAAAGATAGTTGGCTAACGCCAAAATAATTGGCCTGAAATTGGAAAGTTATTTTGACCCCGTTCCTTAGCGATAATTATGAAGTCTTCTTCCATCAAATATTTTTCGAGTTCCGTTTTCTCTTCCTGAGTGAGCGCGCCTTCTTTTTCTTTTTCAATCAGTTCGTATTACCGTTTCACGGTTTTTTCCGAAGCTCGAAAGGCTAGTACTTTTTCTGGGGCAGTTTCCACCAAAAGGTTGATTAAATCATCAAACGGGCGGACAGCAAGTGCGGATGTCATAAATCGAAATTTTATGCAAGTAAAGATTTTTTCTTGATAATCGTTTGATAAATTCACCATTCCCAACCCTCCAACCCTTCCAAAGGATCAGGTTTGATGTTGTGCTTGGTTTCGGCACGTTGTTTTTGACGTTCCAGCACCAGCCGTGCAAGACCGATGTGCGGGGGTTCCGGCGCATTAGGATGCATTACAGGGCGTATCTTTTCTTCCAACACATCCAGGCGATAAAGCAGGCTCATGATATAATCTGGACGGTGTTGAAGCATCTCTTCGATGCGTTCGGCAAGCAGGGCTAGTAACTCGGCCTCATTGGCGGGTGGGGGTGCAGATTCCAGTTCAAAGGGTGCGCGGACAAGGGCTGTGGTTTGTTCTAAAAACGTATCGGACATACCGTAAAAGTACGACCATATATCTCAGCCCTGCCAGTTGATTCTCCTGGACACGTACATCACCACGGCCAAAATGGCAAATAAACCAAGACTTCCGATGAGCAAGGCGTAATCCTGCTGTTGTAATACCACATATAGGAAACCGTACAGCACAAGCAAAGTACCGCTTACAAAAAGGGCCATGCGGTTCGATCGGAACAGCGATCGTGCATATAACCCGGTCATCAAGATGGTCATGGCAGCCGCAATCAGATAGGCTAAATTGAACGGAACGTGTTCCGAAATAGAAACCAGCAGGGTGTAAAAAATCACCAGTGCCAGGCCAATGAGTGCGTATTGAAAGGGATGAACACGCCTCGACTGACCCATTTCGATGAAGAAAAAAGTGAGGAACGTAAGGCCAATAAAGAGGATGGCGTACTTCACCGAGCGGGTAGATTTTTGGTAATTGTCCACAGGCAACAGAAAATCAACACCAAACGCGCTGTCGCCAAAACTGATGGACTGTTCGCTAGTCCATTGTTGAGGGTAATTTCTGTTGAGGTTCAGCACTTTCCAGGATGCCTCAAACCCTGAAGTAGAGATCGTTTTTTCGTCTGGCAAGAACGCGCCTGTGAAACTTGGATCGGACCAGGGAGAGGATATTTTCACATCCGTCACCTTGCCGACCGGTGTGAAAAACAGCGTTCCGGAGCCTTTCAACGCAAGTTCGATTTTGAATTGGTATGGCTTGGAAGCATCCCCCTTTTCACCAGTTTCGAGTGAAATAGGTACATGAATTCCACTTTCTGCCAAACCCGAAACTGGAACTCCCGGGTCAAAAACCAATGCCTTATTATCCCATTCCAGTGTGACCTGGTCCTCCAGTCCTCTTAAGTCTGGAATTCCTAACACGAGAAAGGCTTTGTTCCACAGCACCTTTGCGTCTGCGGGGATCATTTTTTGGACAATGGGTTGACTATAAGTGCCTTCCAGCGCGAGCTTGCTGCCATAAAGTACCACATCATAAATGCCGCGATGTCGTTTTTCAGGGCTAATCAGGCCATTTATGCGCAGTTCATCCGGCAAAAAATAGGCGTATTTCGTTTCCTGATACGTTTCTTTCCCATCAGAACTTCTATGGGTTTGTTCGTAAGGCAATGCCAAAACGGGGCCGCTTATAGTCTGCTGTTTTCCCCATTTGCTGCTCACTTCCTGAATGGCTTCGTTTTGGCGACTCTGCCGCTCGTAAATGAGGCTTTCCACCATAGAAGTGGGAATGAGCAGCGCGAGCATCAGAAAAAAGATGACCACGCCTTTGAGCGAGGTGCCGTAACGCTGATAAAAGGAAGGCTCGGGCGAGGTCGTTGCGTTCTGAGAGGTACTAGTGTGGGTGGGTTCCATGCTTTTGTTTTTTAAATTAAAAATACTTTGAATTGCAAAGTTATTTCAAAAAATCAAAAACACAAGAGCTCTGGAAAAAAATACACTCAACTAATTTACTGCGCTTTGATCAGGGATTTAAAACCAACACTTTATAGCTTGCTGATACTCTCTTCGGCCCAATTTCCTCAAATCAAAAACTTCCCCTTCTCATAAATCTTCTCCCCATCGGCCCAAATCTCTCCACCCTGCGTCATATCCGTAATCATGTCCCAATGCACGGGCGACTCGTTTTTGCCCCCAGTCTGTAGGTAGCTCTGCCCGATGGCCATGTGGATGCTGCCGCCGATTTTCTCGTCAAAAAGGATGTTTTTTGTGATGCGCTGGATGTCGTAATTGGTGCCAATGGCCGCTTCGCCAAATCGGCGCGTACCGGGCAGACTAAAAATGTAATCCAGGAAGTCCTGCCCGCGCACGGCCTCCCATTTTTCGATGAGGCCATCTTTTACCCACAAGGTCACACCTTCTACCTCAGTACCTTGATAAATACAAGGATACGAAAAATGTACCGTGCCGTTTACGATATCCTCCACCGGACTGGTATAGACCTCCCCGGAAGGCATATTCGTCTGGCCGTCCGAATTCATCCAAATCCGGCCTTTGGTGCTGAATGCAATGTCCGTGCCTTCGGCGAGATACCGAACCGTTTCACAACGGTTCAAATGATCCACAATCCGTTGCTGGTTGGCCCGAACCGTTAGCCAGGCAGCCTCCGGGTCCTCCGTGAAAAGTTTGCAAGCGCCAAATACAAAATGTTCGTATTCACTCAGGCTAATGCCCGCTTCTTGGGCCGAGGCATCCGTGGGGTATTGGCAGAGGTTGCGGCGCAGGCGGCGGTCGGCGGTGCGTTCAAAGTAGTGTTTATTGATCGGGGCAAGGGTTTCATTGCGGATTTGGGCACGTTCGGGGGTTGCGCCGTTGCTTTCTCGAAGATTGTAGGGCGCGCGAATGCTCAGAAAACAGTCAAATGTTTCCATTGCAAGGGCCTGAAGGGTGGGCGGCGTGCCCAGTGCTTCGTCGGAAGCGTATTGAAAAAAAAGTCGCTCGCGTTCTCGGAAAGCGAGGTCGCATTCTACAAGTGCTGCGCCTGCGGAGTAAGCCTCTCGGTACACTTCGCGCACCAAAGGTTCTGCGAGCAATGTGCTAGCGATGAATACTTTATCGCCAGGGCGTACTTGCAAGCAGTAGTGGGTGAGCAGGCGGGCGTAGCGGGTAAGGATTGTGTCCATTTTCCAATTTTTATTTTGAGAGATGATTGATTTTTTGATCTTCGCCAAATTATTAGCGGGGGCTTTGTTTTTTATTTAAAAAAAACAGGCAAAAATTTGCAGGTATTATGATGCTGGTTTTTATATCTTTGGCGGCTTTTTCGGAACGGGGGCATTGGCTCAAGAATGTAGCCCCCTCCACCGATTTATTTTTTCAGGGCCAAAAGTCGGGTTCGCCCGATTAAAATACGATATTATTCAACGCATAAAGAAGATGTCTGCAATTGCCACTGGCCACGACGCGCTAATCGAGAGCCTTCAGAAATATTTTGGTTTTGATGCCTTCAAGGCCGATCAAGCCGCCATTATCCAAAGCCTCCTCGACGGAAAAGACACCTTTGTCATCATGCCTACAGGCGGTGGCAAAAGCCTCTGTTACCAACTGCCCGCCCTTATGTTGCCGGGAACGGCCATCGTTATCAGCCCGCTGATCGCTCTGATGAAAAATCAGGTGGACAGCATCCGAGGCTATTCCGACGAGGATGAGGTTGCTCACTTTCTCAATTCCTCGCTCACAAAGGTTCAAATGAAAAAGGTGAAGCAGGATATTACGGATGGAAGGACAAAGATCCTGTACGTGGCACCTGAAACCCTGACAAAGGAAGAAAACATAGAGTTTTTTCAAAATTCTGAAATTTCATTCGTGGCTGTGGACGAGGCGCACTGTATCTCCGAATGGGGCCACGATTTCCGCCCGGAATATCGTCGCATTCGCGTGATGCTTGATGCCGTAGCCCGCGACGTGCCCATCATGGCGCTCACCGCCACCGCTACGCCCAAGGTGCAACTGGACATCCTGAAAAACCTGGAGATGACCGAAGACAGCACTTTCGCGTCGTCGTTCAACCGCGACAACCTCTTTTATGAAATTCGCTCGAAAGTCAAAAAAGAGAGTACGATAAAGCAAATTATCCAGGTCATCAAGGAAGAATTCTACGGCGAATCCGGCATTATTTACGTCCAAAACCGCAAAACTGCGGAGGATATCGCCGAGATGCTGATGGTGAACGACATCAAAGCAGCACCCTATCATGCCGGCCTTGACCCCAAACTCCGCGCCAAGACACAGGATCAATTCCTGATGGAAGACATTGACGTGATATGCGCCACCATCGCTTTCGGGATGGGTATTGACAAACCAGATGTGCGTTTTGTGATGCACTACGACATGCCGAAATCAATCGAAAACTACTACCAGGAAACTGGGCGTGCCGGGCGCGACGGATTGGGCGGAAAGTGTATTGCGTTTTACAACTACAAAGACATCCTGCGCCTCGAAAAATTCCTGCGCGACAAACCCGTGGCAGAGCGTGAAATGGGCGCCCAATTGATGCAAGAAGTGGTGGCCTACGCCGAAACTGCGGCTTGCCGCCGCCGATTCTTGTTGCACTACTTTGGCGAAGAGTTTGAAGAAGAGAATTGCCACAAGATGTGCGACAACTGCAAGAACCCGAAGGAAAAGATGGAGGTGAAGGCTGAAATAGTCGCTGTGGTGCAGTCCATTCTCGACCTCAACGAGAACTATTTGATGAAAACCGTGATGGATTTCATCATGGGTCGTGAAACCAAGGAGATGAAGGATTTCCGTTTCACAAAAAAGGAAAATTTTGGCGTGGGCGACAATAGGGACGAAAATTTCTGGAGCTCTATCTTCCGCCACGCGATGATCAACAACCTGATCTACAAGGAAGTAGAGCAGTTTGGTATCCTGAAGGTCTCTCCCGCTGGGCGCGATTACCTAAAAGACCCGCAGCCCCTCCAGATCACGATCAACCATGACTACGAGGACGGCGAATATGATATTGACGACGAAAAAGGCGGTACCGCAGTGCTCGACGAGCCATTGATGAACCTGCTCAAAGACCTGCGCCGTCAAATTGCCAAAAAGCACAACCTGCCACCTTACGTCATTTTCCAAGACCCTTCTTTGGAGGAAATGGCCACCAATTACCCGATTTCCATGGACGATATGTCCAAAATCGTGGGCGTATCGCAAGGCAAAGCGCAGAAATACGCGGAGCCGTTTGTAGCGGCTATCAAAAAATACTGCGAGGAAAACGAGATAGAGCGACCGATGGACATTACCATCAAAACCGTTGCGAACAAATCGAAGTCGAAGGTAAGTTACATCATGGCCATTGACCGCAAAATCGGCCTCGACGAAATTGCCAAGGTCAACGACATGAGCATGCCGGAACTTTTGGACGAACTCGACGGCATCGTTCAGTCGGGCACCAAACTCCGGCTTGACTATTACCTCAACAGAGTAGTAGACGAATATGTGCGCGATACCGTCATCGAATATTTCAAAGAAGCGGAATCAGACTCTATTGATGAGGCTTTTGCCGCGCTGAAAGATGACGAGATCACCTGGGAGGAAATCCAACTCATGCGCCTCAAGTTTTTGAGCGATTATGCTAACTAATTTTAACCACATAGTCCACATAGTCCACATAGTTGATTCTCACCTTTCAGGAAACTATGTGTACTGTGTGCGCTATGTGGTTTTTAACATACATAGCAAATGCAGCCAAAAGAATTTCTAAAAAAACTCGGCCTTCGCACCCGGAATACCGGCACTTCTACCGGCCAGAATATTATCTCCGGTAGTCGTAGATATATTGAATCAATCTCTCCGGTTGACGGACAATCCATTGGTTTTGTGAGTGTTACCACGCGCGAGCAATACGATCAGGTAGTGCAATCTGCCGAACAAGCCTTCAAAATCTGGCGCGATATGCCCGCTCCCAAGCGCGGCGAAATTGTGCGCCAATTCGGCGACGTGCTGCGCCAATACAAAGAGCCCCTTGGTCGCCTCGTCTCTTATGAAATGGGCAAAAGCCTTCAGGAAGGATATGGCGAGGTGCAGGAAATGATTGACATCTGCGACTTCGCAGTCGGTCTGTCACGCCAGCTATATGGCCTCACCATGCACTCCGAGCGCCCTGGTCACCGGATGTACGAGCAATGG
>CAZPTQ010000010.1:0-4614 GCA_964589365.1 uncultured Saprospiraceae bacterium | reverse complement strand
GGGTATTGTGGGCGTTATTTCGGCCTTCAATTTTCCGGTAGCCGTGTGGTCCTGGAACGCCGCCCTTGCTTGGGTTTGTGGCAATGTTTGTATTTGGAAAGCCTCCGAAAAAACGCCGCTTTGTTCCATTGCCTGTCAAAACCTTTTCCAAAAAGTATTGAAAGCCAATGACTTGCCTGAAGGCATCAGTTGCATCATCAACGGCGACTATAAAACAGGCGAGTACATGACCAAAGACCACCGGGTACCGCTGTTGAGTGCTACAGGGAGCACACGCATGGGTCGTATTGTAGGCCAAGCGGTGGCCGCGCGTTTTGGACGCAGCATCCTCGAACTGGGCGGCAACAATGCTATCATCATCACCCCATCAGCAGACATGAAAATGGTACTGACAGGAGCCGTTTTCGGTGCAGTCGGTACTGCAGGACAGCGCTGCACCAGCACCCGCCGACTCATTATCCACGAAAGCGTGTACGAACAGGTAAAAACCACCCTTTCCAAAGCTTACCCACAACTCAGTATCGGCGATCCGCTAGATCCCAGCAACCACGTGGGGCCGCTTATTGACAAACACGCCGTGGAAAACTACCTGCAGTCCATTGGCGAGATCAAGAAGCACAAAGGCAAATTCGTGGTTGAAGGCGGGGTGCTTTCCGGCCTCGGCTACGAAAGCGGCTGCTATGTGAAACCTTGCATCGCCGAGGTAGAAAACTACTGGGACATCGTGCAACACGAGACCTTCGCGCCGATTCTGTACCTGATTAAATACAAAACCATCGAAGAAGCCATTGCGCTGCAAAATGCTGTGCCACAAGGACTTTCCTCGGCCATTATGACCACGAACCTGCGGGAAGCCGAGCGTTTCCTTTCCGTGAACGGCTCCGACTGCGGCATCGCCAATGTGAATATCGGCACCTCAGGTGCTGAAATCGGTGGAGCATTTGGCGGTGAAAAAGAAACCGGCGGTGGCCGCGAATCCGGCTCCGATGCCTGGAAAGCCTATATGCGCCGGCAGACGAACACGATCAATTATTCTGAATCGCTGCCTTTGGCACAGGGGATCAAGTTTGATTTTTAGTGCTTTAAACCTGCGATTTCCGATTGGATTGAAGGCAGAAGTAGGATTTACTAGAAAAAACCTGTGTTAGCAAATTAGAACATCTTGCTCATTCATCTGGTCATTTTTCAATCTTCAATCCAATCGGAAATCGGAGGTCATGTAATCGGAAATCGGAAATTTTTAACGCAATCACCAATCCCGGATCACCCGATAACTACCACTTATCGTATGGCTCGCCCCCACAAAGTCTTGAAAATTGCCGCCAAACGTGCCAATGATCAAGCCTCCTGGATTTCCATAAGTCGTTACAGTAGTCGTTAGCGTATTGCTCGCCTGAAGATCGGCTGCATATTGGTTCACACTCAATGACAGGAGCGGGAATGTTCCCAACTGCCCACTGTTGGCAAAAGTCATCTGAAGATATGGAATGTTTTGTGAGCTATCTTGTTGCGATGCGATAAAGGCCAGTACCTGATCTGCGCCTGCAAAGGGATCAATCTTTGTAAATGATTGACCGTCAATAGTATATTGGATAAACTCTGTTAATGTGGAACAGACTACCAGGCTGCCGACATTGGCTGTATTGGGTGGCGTGGAGAAGGCTGCGGGAGCACTTTCCAGCAAATTTGTTAGATCATAGCCTGTCACTTCAGCGGTCAAGGAACTGCTGCCGCAACCTACGAATGTGTATTCAAATTGCCCGTTCGCCCCGGGGAATAGAAAATGCTTAGAGTCGGCCAGTTCAATTTTCACATAGCCGTTCGCTACGGGCTGTCCACTGCAGTTTTGCAATTGACCCACAACCTTCACACTTGGAAATTGTGATGCAGGGATAATAATGGGAGACAAGGTAGTTTCCGTTGAGAATGGCCCGATGTTCTGGGTATATAATACCGGGCCTCCGCATTCCAAGGGACCAACTACTTCCAAGATCAACGCTTCATCTTTCGGGATACAGCCGCCGAAACAGCCATTTTCATTGGTATAACCAAATGAAGACGCGCCCGTGGAAAGCATGGTTATGCGGACAATTGCATTGGCAAGTGGCTGAGTCGTGTTTTCCAAATAAATTTTGCCGTGGAGCTGGATGAGCGGGAACGGCGCGTCGCAGTTCCAGAAAGAGAAGTGCGTCACTTTGCCCACATATTCATCGCCGACTTTTTGCGCCGAGCCATCTTCTTTCCAATGTCCTTCTTCCAAATCATAATGCCAAAGCGGGATTACTGACGGCGCAGAAGCAAGTTGGCTGGCAAGGATTGGCATCCGCAGTTCTACCGCTTTATCGGAAGCAATTTTTAGTTTCTGACCGTTTGTGCTCTCAATTTCCACCCCGACCATGCCGTAGGTAGCAAGAAAAACTTCCTCATCGGCTGCGTTTTCTGCTGTCATATCACCTGGTAAAAAAAGTCCAAGATTGGGGTCGGATGGATCGAGGTAGCGCGCGAAAACACGCACTGTGCCGGAATAAGCGTTGTTGTTGGCATCTGTGACGGCGTTGGCCGGAAAGTTCAAACTGGGGCCACCGGGCACATTCACAACACCGCCAGCGGCTGCAATTAGCAAGCCGACCTGATTTTTTGTCAACAACTGGATCGTAACAGTTTGCAGGGCATCGTCTTCTACAATGTAAGGGCGGGATATTTCAAAAAAACCTGCTTTGCTCACGCTTACCATTGCGTGGCTGGCAGGCAAGCGTACGGACTGGAGGCGGAAAATGCCATTGGCATCAGTGATGGTTGATTCTTCGCCCGCTTTTACGAGCGCGCCCTCCAAGGCATCGCCATTTTCGTCAATAATACGGCCCGCGAAGGTGACATCGGCCGTTTTTCCATTTTCAAAGGGGTCTTCTTCATGGCAAGCCACGAAAAATGCGCCAATGAACAGCGCGAGGGGGATGAGCAATTTCAGTTTTTGCATGATGTGTAGTAGTTTGTGTGAAAAATTTGTGTTGGTGACTGCTACACGAAATAAGTTGGCTGGGGGTTGGGTGGGTTGAGGAGTTTGAATGATCTGAATGGAGGCCTTTTAAAAACCATTTCGAAGTTTAGATTCACATTTTTTGCTCCCGCACGAAATAGTTTTCAACTTTCCTTTGCCAAAAAGAGAAGATTTCCTACTTTTGCCGCCCGTTTTGAAAAACTGCTTAGTCAATGGACGCTTTTGTAGCGTACTCCCTGCCCATACAAGGGTTACAAACAGGGGTACATCATTTCAAATTTGAGGTTGACAGCGCGTTTTTCGCTCAATTTGAGGATTCGCCCGTACAGGAAGGCAAGGTCTTTTTTGAACTCGAACTTGACAAACGATCCGATTTGATGCTCTTCAATTTTACCTTGAAGGGCTTCGTAAAAGCCGAATGTGACCGATGCACCGCAACGATTGATCTGCCGCTTGAAGACGAAAGACAGTTGATTGCTAAATTCGGCGAAGAAGACATTGAAGTGGATGATGAGGTGATTTTCCTGCATCGGGATGCACCAGTGTTCAATGTAGCCAAGTACCTCTACGAATTTGTAGTGCTTACATTGCCCATAACGAACACCTATGATTGCGAGAACGACCCCGAACCGCCCTGCAATTTTGAAGTGCTCAAGCACTTGAAAACGGACACCGAGGAAGACAAGTCCAGTTCAGTCTGGGACAGCCTTCGAGATTTGAATAGCGATAATTAATTGAATCATAACCGGTTGTTTGAACACCTGTAAAAGTGCTGCAAACAACCCGCCTGCCCAATAGCAGGTGTACAAAGGAATATAGCGTCATGCCAAATCCAAAATGGCGGCACTCCAAACGCCGCAAACGCGCTCGCCGCACACACGACCATGCATTGATGCCGACGCTCGGCACCTGCAAGACAACTGGTGAAGTTCATATGTTCCACCACGCTTATACTGTGGAAGGCGACTTGTACTACCGCGGTCAAGTGCTGGTACCGGGCAAAGCTCGAGCCGCAGCAGAAGAATAGTCACGCCTCTTTTTAGAAGGCATTGAGGAGGCTCCAATCCCGCAGGTCGGGATTCATGGGGCTTTTTCTATTGGTGATTGGTATACTGGTGATTGGTGATGGGTAGCCTTGGTTGAGCAGTAGTTGAATAATTGTCACAATATACCAATCACCAATCACCAATCACCAATCACCAATATACCAATCACCAACTTATGAAGCAACTCATCAACACCCCCACCGCCCCATTGCCCATCGGGCCTTACAATCAGGCCGTTGCGCACAATGGCCTTCTTTTCGTATCGGGTCAGATCGCTATTGATCCCGCTACCGGGGAATTGGTTTTGGATAATATCGAAGCTGAAACGCATCAAGTACTCAAAAACCTAAAAGCCATTGTAGAGGCTGGTGGAAGCAGCCTCGAAAAAGTGCTGAAAGCCACGGTGTTTGTGAAAGACATGAACCTCTTTGGCCGGATCAATGCCGTGTATGGGGAGTATTTCAAACCTGAATTCGCACCTGCTCGCGAACTGGTCCAGGTGTCAGAACTACCCAAGTTCGTGAACATCGAGGTTTCTGTTATCGCTTCTCTTTAAGGGTTGATGAGGTT
>CAZPTQ010000009.1:0-47766 GCA_964589365.1 uncultured Saprospiraceae bacterium | reverse complement strand
GCCGAAAAATGAACCCAACACCTTCCCCCCTTCCGCTGTCGCGTCAATGTGAAAAGAACTCCTGCCAAAGGCCTATTGGCGCAAACAGGATTGGTCAGATATAAAAGAGAGCCGTTTTGACCTTGTGTCAAGACGGCTCTCTTTTTGTGCCAGGTGCAAGGAAAAAAATTAGCGGCAGCCCCGAACATTCGGGGCTGCCGCTTTTTTGTACGCGCAAATTGCTTTCCTTAAGAATTAAGGTTTTGCAATCATACGCATTTTGTGCGCTGGGAAGAAAAGGGTTGACTCAAACAAGCTAAGGTTCGTGAACGAACTAGCGGGCACAGTAGAGCCATCCGTCAACGTAAGATCGCACTCGATGAAAATGTATTGGTTGACCGTAAAATCACCAATTGGCTTTCCGAGCGCAGTCAGAATATCCATAAACGGAATTTTTACAGTTGCACGAGGATAAGTCCCATCGCCTGCAGCCAGCGTGAACGCACTGCCAGCAACCGTTCCGATGCGCACTCGACCTGTATTTTCTGTCAAGCTTGCATATATCTGCACTTCAGAGAGGCTGTTGATGTCTTCAGCAAGGAAATCAGCATCGAAATCAAGGCTATAATCAGCAGCAACACCAGAGATGTTGAACGTATCCATAGCACCTCTATTCGCAGCATCATTGATGATCTCAACCGCATCGCCCCGCAGTGCGATGAGCGATCCCTTTTTGATCTTGTCAAATTGAAAGGTGTCTTTGTCTGGATCGGTGCAGGCAGCAGCGAACACAAACAACCCCAAAGCAATCATTAGAAAATTTTTCATGTTGATGTGTCTTTTATATTGCACTGCAGGAAGATTGACTTCGCTTACAGCGCAAAATTGTTTGAGAGTTTTAGAAAGAAAGGTTATCTCCATGATTGTCCCAGAACACCTTGTTTACCGCGGTCGGTATTTTTTGAGCAGTTGAACTGTTCAAGTTTACAAAGTCTGAAGGATAAGACAGCGAGTAAATGTACTTGCCAGGGGTAGCACCGCGCATGGGTTGCATATCGTCGCGCCCCGGCTTTTCAGTCCTACGGTAGAGATTGTAGCCCTCGATTCCATTGCCCCAAAGTGCGATGTAGAATTCTTTGGCGTAAACATTCAATTGATCGTCTGGGGATCCAGCAGCAAAAGAAGTGGCAACAGCAGCCTGATAGGCGGCGGCGTCAGCGATCAAGTTCGCGGGCACGGCTTGGGCTTTTGCAACACCAAAGGCATTGACACGCGCAATAGATTTGCTGATACCAGAAGCAATCAGTGCCGCGGCATCTCCACCAACTGTAGGCATCGTAAGCGCGGCTTCTGCCTTCAGGAAATCAGTAAATGAAGCCATCCAGATGGGTTCAATGCCAGCACCACTGGCACCCTGGCCAGCGACGGTCAAACCTTGATAGGTAGCGTCCCCATCGTTGAGGTCAGCGCGGCCACCTGCAGGATAAACACCGAAACAAGTCAGTGCACGACCATCAGGTGGGATACCATCAGCATTGCCATGCTCGCGGCCAAAGAAGCCCGGATCAAAAGCACAGAAAGCCATGCCTGCCGGATAGTGGCTTGGGTATGGGCTAATCAAACAAGGGATAGACTCCGGCTCATCGGAGATCGCTTTGGCAATGCTGCCTACCTGACGATAGAAATAATAGCGCCAGCGGGGATCTTCCACGCCTTTCTGCTTGTAGCAGATATTCATGTACTGATTGTTGATGTAACCGTTCACGTCGCCCGTAGCCGTGCCGTACATCTGACGATACAGCGGATGGCGGGCGCGAGCAGGTATTGTAGCCGAGCTGTACCGATAGGTAAATTCTTCGGCATCTGTGTCAATCAGATCCTTCGTCAAAAGATCTGCGACCTTTGCAGCAGCATCGGTATCGGTCAAGCGAAGGTTCATGTATGCCTTGAGCTTCAGGGTATTGGCAAGGGCCGTCCATTTTACTTTGTCGCCACCGTAATATACGTCACGGCTTCCAGCAATGGCTGGAGCAGCGGCAAGCAATGCGATGGCTTCGTCCAACAAAACAATGCTGGCATCATAGATGGAGCGACCTGCATCCGTACCTGGATTGAAATTGGCAGCTCCGCTACCACCCTTAAGGGCTTGGCTATAAGGCACATCGCCAAAAAGGTCGACCAGGGTAAGCAACACGTATGCTTTTAATACCCGATTTGAGCCAGAATACAAAGCGAAGGGAGCATTGCCATCGGTTTTGTCCAGCAGGGTTTCGATAGAGATGAGCACATCCTGATAGCCGCGCGACCACAAGTCATTGAAGTCCTGAGGGTTGAATCCGCGCTCGTACACATCACCGCCGATAAGCGCGGTCATGCGGCACAAATTCATGCTCGGGTCTGTTGCCAAAGCAAAAAAGTCACCAAATTCAGCTTGGATTTTATTGTTGAGCAGGTTTGCATCCAATGCGGCAACGCCCACTTCATTGGGGTTGTCGAGATTGCCTTCCAAGTCCGTCAGCGAACATGAGCTGAGGAAAAAGACAATACCAACTGCTATGAATTTTGCAATATTCTTCATGTGAGTGAGAATTTTTTTTGATTTAGAAAGAGACTCTAAGGGTAGCACCCATACGGCGGGCCGATGGGCCACCAAGGAAGTCGAAACCTAAGCCGTTGCCGGTACCAAATGCGGTGCGATCAGGATCCACCTTTGAAGATTTAGGCGTATTGACAGCCCGGAACCATACGTTGTTGGCAACGAGAGAAAGCGAAACTCCTTGGACGGATGACTTGCCGAGGAAACGTTTTGGCAAGTTATACGCAAGGGCTACTTCGCGAAGGCGAATACGGGTGGCATCAAAAATACCTTTGTCGTCTGGGCCTCCACCGATGATGGTGTTGCCAAAGAACAATCCAGATGCGGGCAACTGGATATTGTTTGGAGTTCCGTCTTCCAATACACCTGGGATAATCACCGTGAGTGTTGGATTGAAACTTTCAAGTTCTTTTGCTACACCGCGACCAACGAGCGCACCAGCAGAGAAGGAATAGATATCACCACCGTGAACATAATCCATTTGACCGCTGAGGGTGAAGCCCTTCCAAGTAATATCCGTAAAGCCAGACAACATGAAATCCGGGTTCGGGTCACCGATGATTTCGATTTCAGGCGATTGTTTGTAATCGCCGTTGCTAGTAATGACAGCGTTGCCATTTGCATCTTTAACCGTAGCGATGCCCTTGATAACACCATAAGGCTGCCCTTCGATGGCAAAGTTGCCCAGATTGCTAAAACCTCCGATATAGATCTCGTCAGATCCCTCTGGAAGTTCCTTTACTAAAGAAATGTTCTTTGTGAAATTGGCGCGAAGGTTCCAAGCAAAGTTTTTCATCTGAACCGGCGTGACAGAAAGGCCCAATTCCACCCCTTTGTTGGTGATGGTACCTGCATTGATAAACGTATTTCCAAAACCGGTAGATGGGTCGAGCGGACGATTCACAATCTGGTCTTCTGCGGTACGGTCATAGACAGAAAGGTCAATGCCAAAACGATTTTTGAACATCCGAACCTCTAAACCTGCTTCGAGTTCTTTTTGCAGCTCAGGGCGAAGGTCAGGGTTCGCTAATAGGTCAGAAAAAGCCAAAGCATTCACGGTACCCAAAATATCGGAGGTAATACCAGAAACCAAGCTTAGCGTTGGGCGAGTGCTATACGGCGGGGCAAAGTTTGCAGAGGTGCCATAGCCCAAGCGCAATTTCAAGAAGTTGAGCGTATTGGATTCCAAACCAGCAAAGGCTTGCGTCGGAATGAATGAAACGCTTACCCCAGGATAAAACAAACTGCCGTTCTCTTTCTCGTGGGTGGAAGTCCAGTCGTTCCTTCCTTGCACGTTCAGGTACAGGTAGTTGCGATAACCCAGCGTTGCATCCGCGAAAGCGCCCAACCAAATTTGACGCTGATAGAAATTCAATTGATTGTTGCGCAAGTCGCGCGTGTTGTGGTCTACAAAGTTGCGATGTTCCTGTAAACCGAACACCACTTGGTTCGTGCTTTCAACACCCTGCTGTTCGTAGGTGTCTTGCCGTCCGTTCACACCAATATTGGCAGAAAGGTCAAGGTCGTCGGTAAGGTTGCGTGCAGCACTTAAGCGAATGGTATGGTCAAAAATAGTATTAGCCCCCGAGGTGGTGCGACGCAAACCTGTGCCAAAGGCAGCAACTGCTACAGGGAAGCCTGAAGCACCCCTGTTCACATAGTACTCCTGGTCTTCAGCATAAGTGTCAATACCAAGGTTATACCCTATTTTCAACCAGTCTAGAATACTGTAATTAGCACCTATGGAACTGAAGAAACGGTTTGTCTTAGAACTTTGGCGAGAGTTTTCAAGCAACCAACGCGGGTTGGTGATGTCCCCTCCGTTCCGATAATAAAGCGGCGTTCCAGTTACAGGGTTTTGATAAGGCCAGCCCATCAAGTTGATGTTCCGTGGCGTATAGAATAGGTTGGCAAACACAGACGGGCCTCCGTTTGAGTTACTGCCCAGACCAGCACCGACCGTAGGCGATTCGAAATCTGTCTTCGCGTAGGTGAAATTGGCGTTGAACACCAACTTCTTCGTGATGTTGGCAATGCCACCAATACTGATCGTAGTACGGTCAAGGTTGTTGTTCGCAATATAGCCTTCCTCACCGGTGCGGTTAAAGGCCACGTTAAAGGAACCCATGTCGCCACTCACGCCAGCATTCACGGAAGTGGTCAAGCTGTTGCCCGTTTGGAAGAAATCCTTCACGTTGTTCGGGTACGCTTGCGGGATGTACGGGCCTGCGGTACCAGGCGTTGCGCCAGCAGCAGAGGTAAACTCTGGATACTCGGGGAACAAACCCTTGTGCTCGAAATAGGGGTGACGAGGGTTGTTTGGTGGACGATTGCCATCAAACACATAGCCCCAGTTGGAGAAGAACTCCCCATAGTCACCATCAAAACCATTGCCCCATTTGTTCTGATATTCAGGGACAAAGGCGTCAATCAGGTGGAATGACTGGCTCACCGAAGCAGTGTAGCGCTTTTTCGATGCGGTTGCTGTTTTGGTCGTTACCAAGATAACACCGTTCCGCCCTTGCGAACCATAGAGCGTAGTGGCACTCAAACCCCGCAAGATGCTGATGCTCTCGATGTTATTCGGGTCGAGGTCAAGGTTGCGGGTAGGCGTGATGTTGCCATCACTAAAATCATTGTTCTCGTTCGCGGAGACGTTGATCGGCACACCGTCTACAATCCAGAGTGGTTGAGTCCCACCAGAGATGGTGCTCACGCCGCGGATGATGATTTTTGTGCCCGAACCAGCCAAACCCGAAGAGTTGGTGATCACGACCCCTGGCGAACGACCGATGAGCGCGCGAGCCACGTCGGTCTCGGGCTTTTCGGCAATTTCCGAGGCACTTACCACCGTGGCAGCATAGCCAAGGGCTTTTTTGTCGCGCTTGATGCCCAGTGCCGTCACCACCACCTCATCCAGTTGGGTGTTGGTTTTGAGCGTGACGTCCACTATGTTGGAGGCGCCCAGTGTGACTTCCTGCGTAGCAAAGCCGGTGTAAGAAAACACCAATGTGGTGGCATCTGCCGGCACTTGCACGGAGTAGTTGCCATCAGTGTCGGTGCGGGCGCCGCCACCGGCACCTTTCACTGCAACGGATGCGCCGATGAGCGCATCGCCATCGCCGGTCACGGTACCCGTCACAGTGCGTTGAGCAAGGGCAAGTCCGAACCCTGCTAATACGAGCGCGAGCGTTGTTAATAATCGCTTCATACGAAAGTTAAATTTGGTGAAAAAATGTGTGAAATTGTTTAGTATACCTTATGGCAGATTAATTTAGGGCTAGTATCCCTAACAGCAAGAGGTTGCAGCATTTGAATAAAAAAAGCCACTTGTAGCAGCCTGCCCCAAAGTTGGGTACAGCCTGTTTTCAAGCGGCTTTTGAAAGTTTGATTTGAATTTCTTGTCCGAAAATTTTGAGATCGGAGCAAGACTCAGAACGACCAAAGGTAAAACGCTTGGTTAACAATAGTCAGAAAGAATTAACGATTTTTTAAAAATCATTTTATTAAAAGTTTTGTACAAAAGTTTCTAAAAGTAAGGTTTTGAGCAATTTATGTTCGATTTTTCGCTTTGAAAAGTCAGCGTTGTTTCGCTACCAAAAGTCTTTTGTCTATCGTTGGAGCTGACGCAAGTACATTTTCACCGTATTTTCCAGCCCATAGTATAGCGCGTCGGCTATAAGTGCATGGCCGATGCTGACTTCCAATAATTGTGGGCAATGTTCTTTAAAAAAGCGGAGGTTTTCGAGGTTCAGGTCGTGTCCGGCATTGATCCCGATCCCGATCTTGTTGGCCACATGGGCAGCTTTGGTATAAGCCTTAACAGCCTCAAAAGGGTCTTTTTTGAAATCGTGGGCAAAAGGCCCTGTATAAAACTCCACCCGGTCGGCCCCGGCGAGTTTTGCGCCTTCCACCATTTTTGCATCTGGATCAACAAAGACTGATGTTCGGATTCCTTTTTTCTGGAGTTCCTGCACCACTTCCCATAATTCCGTTTGCTGCTCCACCGTATCCCATCCATGATCGCTGGTGAGTTGGCCATCGGTATCAGGAACGAGGGTACACTGCTGAGGCGGGTTGGCCAAAACAAGATCGAGAAATGCCCGATCGGGGCGCCCTTCTATGTTGAATTCAGTGGTCACCACAGCGCGGAGCGCAGGCACATCGTCGTAGCGAATATGCCGCTGATCTGGGCGCGGATGCACCGTAATGCCTTGTGAGCCAAAGGATTCAATGTCTTTGGCTGCTTGCACAAGATCGGGCAGACTCCCTCCGCGCGCATTGCGCAGGAGAGCTATTTTGTTGATGTTGACGCTAAGATGGGTCATTTGCGATTTACGATTACATGATTTACGATTTAAGATTGGATACAAGATTGGGGGTTTCTGAAACAGATCAGTCCGAAAAATCATCTGTTGCTTAAAAGCAGGTAGTCAACTGTCAAGGGTCTTGCAATACCTTGTGGCGCAAATGTAGAAGCCTATGCAAGAAAACGACCTACTGGACGACCAAGATTTTCCGCCAGCCGCTCCCAGGCTCCCAGAGCCGCAGGTTCGTATGGTATTGTTGGCCCAAATCGGGCTAATGATCTTCTGCTCTGGCATAGGGGTATTGTTGTACTTTTTCGTTTGCGCTATCGCTGGTTGGGATACTTCTTTGGCACTGAACGCGGATTCGCCACCGACTGAACGTTGGCAAGTAAGGCTGCAACTGGGCCTCGCCCATTTGTTTGGATTTTTAGTGGCCGGGAGCGTTACTGTCTGGATTTTTTACCGAGGCATCACACAAACACGCACAGGTTGGCCGGATTATCTGCAAACCCGGCGCTGGCCTCGCTGGACGGAACTCTTGTTGGGCATTTTGTTGATGGCGGTGTCGTTGCCATTGGTTCTTTATTCGTTGAATATCAATCAACAACTTCCGCTTCCGGAATTATTTAAAATGGCCGGCGAACAAGCCGAGGAAGCCCTTAAAGGCTTGCTCAAAATGAACAACCTGGCGGAACTTTTGGTCAATATACTCATCATCGCGTTGTTGCCAGCCTTGGGCGAGGAGTTGGTGTTCCGCGGTGTGGTGCAACAACAACTCCTTCGGCGCATCGCCAATCCCTGGGTAGCCATTCTGGTTTCAGCGGTTGTATTCAGTGCAGCGCACTTTCAATTCGATGGATTTTTACCACGACTGTTGTTGGGTTTTTTGCTGGGCTGGCTTTATTGGCGAACCCGCAATTTTTGGGTGCCCGTGGTCGGCCATTTTTTCAACAACGGGATTCAAGTGCTGGGGCAATATATGTATGGCAAAGAAATGTCTACCATTGATTTAGAAAAAGAGGTGCAAGTGCCCTGGGAATTTGCCGCCATTTCGACTTTCATGGTCTTGGTAGTGATGCGACTCATTGGCCAGACGAGTAAAAAATAGATTTGATCACAAATTTTCAGCGTAGTTAATTGATTATGAAGCACTCTTTTGCTTGCCTTTTGCTTTTTGCAATTTGCTTTTTCATCCCCGCAACGCTCCTTTCTCAAGAAAAACCGACGCTCGGCTATTACTTGTCTGAATCTAATTATAACCCAGCAATCCCTACCCCATCCGCCTGGCTTGGCTACGAAATAGGCGAATGGCACGCTACCCACGACCAACTGCTCGGCTATATGAAGGCGATCGATGCCGCAAGCAATCGCATCACGATGATGGAATATGGCCGTTCGCACGAAAACCGCCCGCTGGTATGCCTTGTCATCACCCACCCCGACAACCACGCTCGTTTGGAGGAAATAAAAACCACCCGCGATCGCCTGGTGAACCCTGCTGAAAGTACCTGGCTGGATCTGAAAGATATTCCAGCAGTCAATTATATGGGCTACTCTATTCATGGAAACGAGGCCAGCGGAAGCAATGCAGCATTTATGGTAGCCTACCACCTTTCCGCTGCGCAAACGCCTGAAATTGAACAACTTTTGCGCAATACCATCATCCTGTTTGACCCCTGCTTCAACCCTGATGGCTTACAGCGATTTTCGTCCTGGGTGAACAGTCGCAAAAGTAAAAACCCTTCCCCTGACCCTTCGGGCGATGAATACAACGAACCCTGGCCACGCGGACGTACCAATCACTACGGCTTTGATCTCAACCGTGATTGGCTGGTGGCGCAGCAGCCAGAAAGTATTGGGCGAGCGCGTATTTTTCAAGAATGGCATCCAAATGTGCTGACCGACCACCACGAAATGGGGAGCGGCTCCACCTTTTTTTTTCAGCCCGGCGTTCCCAGCCGTGTGAACCCGATTACACCAGCTCGAAACCAGGAACTGACCGCCAAAATTGCGACCTACCATGCCCGCTTGCTATCCGAGAAAAAAATCCTCTTTTACACCGGCGAAAACTTTGACGATTTCTACTACGGAAAAGGCTCTACTTACCCAGATGTGCAGGGCAGCATCGGTATTTTGTTTGAACAGGCAAGTAGCCGTGGCACGGTGCAGGATACCGAAAATGGTTTGCTGACTTTTCCCTATTCCATTCGGAATCAAGTATATGCTTCGCTATCTACGCTTCAGGCAGTAGGCGAAATGCGGGTAGAACTGAACGAGTACCTGCGCGATTTTTATAAATCCGGTCTGGAGGAAGCCCGAAAGAGCAACCTTAAAGGCTACGTTTTTGCCGACGATGATTCTCCCGCACGAGCGTTCCTCGACCTGTTGGGCAGAAACGGAATCTTGGTGCAAAACCTGGAAGAAAACTTAAGCCTGAACGGACAGGATTTCCAAAAGGGTGCCGCATTTTTTGTGCCGTCCGAACAGCCTCAGTACCGCCTCATCCGGGGCATTTTTGAACGAACGACCACGTTCATGGACAGCATTTTTTATGATATATCTGCCTGGACGCTGCCCGATGCGTTCGGGCTGAAATGGGCCGCTTGCAATGGCAAAATTCCCAGCGTTTCCAAAGGGCTATCGCTCGTGTCGCGCAATCCACCCTACGCCCTCATCGGTGGCCCCGACTACGCTTATGTGATTCCCGCGGCGGGTTACGATCTGCCCACGGTGCTGGTAAAATTACAACGGTCTGGTCTGCGCGTCCGGGTCGCTATGGAGTCATTTACTGCTGAAAATCAACATTTTGAAGCGGGCTCACTGCTCATCGCGGCAGATCGGCAACCGATGAGCGCAGCGGAGTTTGTCAGTAAAATGAACGAGCTTGCTCAGTCGGGTATCCCGATCAGCGTTATCCAAAACGGTCTAACTCCGGATGGTCCTGATTTGGGCAGCAGTGCTTTCCAGGTGGTTCGTGAACCCAAGATTTTGCTCCTTACGGGTGATGGTGTTAATGTGGCGGATGCGGGTGAAATCTGGCACCTGCTCGATACCAGATACAAATTGCCTATTACCCTCGTGGATTTGAGCCGTTTTGGTTCATTGAATCTTGCGAAATACAACGTACTCATCCTTGCCGATGGAAATTTTGGGAGCCTCTCGACAGAAAAAGTGAAACAATTCGCACAAGATGGCGGCACCATCATTGCTACTGGAAGCACCCTTAAGTGGCTCAAAACCGTTGGCTTGGCAACTATCGAATTCCGTAACCAACTCGCAGATGCGCCAGGTAGGCGGCCATATTCCAATATCTCTGAAGACAGGGGAGCGCGCACCATGCCCGGCGCAATTTTCGAGACGGAACTGGACCTTACACACCCGCTCTGTTTTGGCTACACGCGTTCGCGGTTGCCGATTTTCCTTTCCGATACGCTATTCGTTGAACCTGCCAAGAACCCCTACGCGACCCCAGTTGTGCTGACGAAAGACCCTCTTTTGGCCGGGTACATCCACCCGAAACAAAAGCCGCTGATACCCAACGCCGCCGGAGTCATCGTTTGTGGCCTTGGTCGTGGTAAGATCATCTGCTTCCCCGGAAACCCCAATTTTCGAGGCTTCTGGTATGGCACCAACCGATTGTTTGCCAACGCGATTTTCTTTGGGAATTTGATCAGTAGTGAGGGTACGGAGAAGAAGTGACACTTTTTTAAAAAGGTGTCACTTCTTACCCTCCAAAATCTTCTGCTCAATATTCGTGGTGGAATAGCCCTCTACAAATGGCAGACTTAGTACTTGGCCGCCTCGAGAGAGCACATGTTGTGAGCCGACGATTTGTTCAGGTTTCCAATCACCGCCCTTCACGAGGATTTCTGGCTGAACGATTTTGATGAGTTCTATCGGAGTGTCTTCTTCAAAGACAATCACGGCATCTACTATTTGTAGCGCTGCGAGGAGGTGGCTGCGGGTGAGATCGTCGTTGATGGGTCGGTTTGGGCCTTTGAGCCGTCGCACGGAAGCCGCGCTGTTCAAGCCCACCACGAGACGGTCAGCCAGGTCGCGAGCGTTCGAGAGGTAATGCAGGTGACCATAGTGCAACAAATCGAAACAGCCATTAGTGAACACGACGCGCTGCCCGGATGCTCTCCATTGGGCGAGGGTATGCTGGATGGCTTCTGAGGTCTGGATTTTTTGCTGGATTTGAGAAAAGTTTGTCATCTTTTGTGAGAAGAGCAATTTGGGGCTGCTTATGGCGACCATGGTGCTATTGGAGGGGCGGAGCAGTAGTGATGCAAAAACCTATTTTTTCGCAAGTTCTGACATTAGATAAACAGCCCCTAGGCCCAAAAGTGTCCAAGTCAAAACTTCAAGAATATCGGCACTTCCTGTTTTGTCTCCTTCTCTTCGGCGAATGGTTTGCATTTTGATATACTCATTGATGCTGCGGATGGTAATGCTTATACTAGTATTATCAAAGGGGATGTTTTGCACCCGGTCTCGGATTTCGGCAGGTATGGAAAGTCGGATGTTTTTTTCAGCCAAAATTAGGACCGGCTTATTGTATTGAAGTACAAGATTGACCTCTTCCAAAAATTCTTTTTGGTTGGTTTGTGCTGTTAGAATCCCAATGGCGCAACCAGTACTCTGTATTTTGGTTCGATCATTACCTAAAAAGCGGACGTAATTCATATTGGCTTGCCAAAGGTCTTTAAGGGCCGTTTGAGCCATTTGACTGCCATCACCAATAAGATAAATGGTGTTAGTAGAGAATTTTTTATAGAACTCTTTGCGGTAAGAAAGGAACCCTTTTAAAGACTCACTAATGCTTTGGGCAATACGTTGGCTTGCATTTTTGATTTTGACAAATTGCCGAAAATAATCTTCGCCATAAAGTTCAAGGAGATAAACAAACGCACCATTTATGAAAGAAGGGGATACGTTATTTATTCCCTGTAGCGAGACATCAAGCGGTTGGTGGTGCCTTTTCAAAATCAGGTTATCCAATCGTTTTCCAACGCGCAGTCCGCTCTCTCCTGAGAGAAAATCAGAAGTCCAGTCAATTAAGGTTACAGATTGGGCCATCTCAGAAATCGATATCGGTGTTGAATTCGTCATCGCTCAATTTTTCCAGTCTATTAATGTTGAATTTTAGGGTGATAAATGTACCCTTATGATTGTAAGATAACGATTTTAAGGGTTTATTGTTCGATTCACTAATAAGACAGCCTCTTAAGCTACAAGTCTCAACCCTCCCATCCATTTCATTGATACTGGAAAGTATCGTGGCCAACCCGCTCCCCTGGTTTTGGGTTTGGCTCTTGGTACTAATCCTGTCTTGCGTGGCAAATTCTATCAGTTTTTCGTCAGGCTCATCCTCTTTATCTCGATAGAATTGACGGATATTTTGGGAAATGCCAACGCCCGGGTCAGAAAAATAGAAAGTAACATTCCCATCTTCATCTGGGTGAGTAGCGAAAATATAACCGTTTTTCGCCTTAGCGTGCTGGCAAATATTCATATATAACTCTGAAAACAAAGCGTTTATGGCCGAAACATCTAAGTTTTGGGACGACAATTGGGGTTTAAAAAATTTTTTCAATGCTTCTGAATCGGCTGCTAATCGGCTTTCCGTTTTTACCGGAGAAATGTAGACCCTATCTATTTCAATAGGTTTTTCAGCCAAATTTAAGTCAAATATCAGCGTAAACTGAGCAAACGCAGGTTTCCCGTTTTGCTCTTCATGTTCAAGCGTCACCCCATTTTCGTCCAATAAATCTCGCAAGTGTAAGATACTACAATGCGCTTCTGGCAATATTTCTACGACCTTTTGCCAGTTAAAAACTAAAGTTGTTCCTACCCAAGTTTCTAAATTAGATAAAATTGAATGCACGAACAGGTTATCAATTTGACTCGGCACTTGTATTTTCTTAGATGGTTAATCCACCGTCACATCCATTGTCAAAGATACTTCGTCATTCAATTCCACCGCCTCACCCGAAACGGAATCCACGAGCACGAGTGAATTTGCCAACACCTCATCCTTAATGTAACTGCCAAATTGCTCCACCGCCGCCACAATGGCCGGGTGGCGTTCCATGCGCACCGCAATACGGTCGGTGACATTGAAATCCTTGTCTTTTCGGATTTTCTGGATGATACTCACAAGGTCGCGGGCCATGCCTTCGGCCAAGAGTTCTTCGCTCATGTTTACATCCAATGCCACGGTCAAATCGCCATCTGAAGCGACTTTCCATCCCGGCAAATCTTCCGTAGTAATGACGAGGTCGTCAGGCGTTAAGGTGTAGGCGTTGCCGTTGAGGGTCACGTCAAGTTTGCCAGATTTTTCCAGCGCATCAATCTGCTCATTTGAAAACCCGGCAATGAACGCCGCTGCATCTTTCATGTCTTTGCCAAGTTTTGCGCCAAGCGTTTTGAAATTTGCTTTCGCTCCTTTTTTCAGCAAACCCGATGCATCAGTGACATACTCCAAGTGCTTCACGTTGATTTCTGACAGAATCAAACCCTTCACGGCATCCACCGCCGAGATGAAAGACTTATCGAGCACCGGAATCAATATCTTTTGCAACGGCAGACGCACCCGGAATCCTTCTTTCTTCCTGATACTCAATGCCAAAGAGCAAATCCGTTGTGCATAGTCCATACGTTTTTCCAGTGCCTTGTCTACCATGAACGGTTGCAGCGGCGTGAGGTCGCTGAGGTGAATAGAATCATGTCGGAGCGGGGTATTTCTCGCCTTCGCCACCGCTTTGACAGGCGCAGTAAGGTTGCGGTACATCCAGTCAGAAAAGAATGGCGCAACAGATGCCATGAGCTGCACTGTCACCATCAGACATTCATAAAGTGTCTGGTAGGCTGCTGTCTTATCCTCGTTCAACCCCTCCCCTGGCCCCTCCCCAATTGGGAGAGGGGAAGATTTCCAGAAACGGCGACGAGAGAGGCGCACATACCAGTTGCTCAAGTGTTCGTCCACAAAATCCTCGATGGCGCGGCAGGCCTTGGTCACGTCGTAGTCGTCCATGGCAGCCCGGTAATCAGCCAGGAGCGAATAGAGTTTGGAGATGATCCAGCGGTCAAGTTCAGTCCGTTTTTCGTAAGGCATTACGTTGAATTCATCGTGTTTGAATCCGTCGAGGTTAGCGTAGAGCGCGAAGAAATTGTAGGTGTTATAGAGCGTTCCGAACAGCTTATTTCTGGTTTCAAGGATGCCGCCCGTGTCGAATTTCAGGTTGTCCCAAGGGTTGGCGTTCGACATCATGTACCAGCGCGTGGCATCGGCCCCAAACTCAGCAAGGGTGGCAAAGGGATCTACCACATTGCCTTTCGACTTGGACATTTTTTCTCCGTTTTTATCCAAAACGAGACCATTCGACACCACATTTTTGAACGCTACGGAATCATACACCATACCAGCAATAGCGTGTAAAGTATAAAACCAGCCGCGCGTTTGGTCCACACCTTCAGCGATGAAGGTGGCTGGGTACGAAACCTCAAAGGGGGATTTGAAAGGCTTATCATCGCCATTTTTCAACTTTTCATAATCAAGTCCCCATTGCGCATAGGGCATAGAGCCGGAGTCGAACCATACGTCAATGAGGTCCAGTTCACGACGCATTGGGCGGCCAGTGGGCGAAACCAATACTACCTCGTCAATGAATGGGCGGTGGAGATCGAACCCCACCCCTAACCCCTCCCCTGCGGGCGAGGGGGACTTGATTTGTGTCTTTTCTTCGGAATTTGCCGTAGCATGAGGGCTTTGATTGTGTATATGTGCTTTTTCTTCGGAATTTGCCGTACCATGAGGGTTTTGATTGTGTATATGTACTTTTTCTTTGGAATCCGTTGTTCCTTGAGGGTGTTGATTGGGGTTTTTCGACAATTCTTCCTTGCGTTTTTTGAGGATAGCACGCAAGTCATCCATGACTTTGTACTGATGACCAAGAATGTCTTCGTTTCTAAAGCGCACTACTTCAAAACCAACAGCTTTGAGCAATTCGGTGCGCATTTGGTCATGTTCTGCCTGAAAATCATGTATCGTGCCATCCACTTCCACCACTAACCTGTGCTCGAGACTTACGAAATCGGCAATGAATTCCTCAATCGCATGTTGACGACGAAATTTGACACCATCCAATTGTTTGTCTCGAAGAATCTCCCACATTGCCATTTCACCAGCTGTTTGGCTTTTGCGCATTCCTCGGGCAAAATCCTTTAAATAAGCCCACCGTTCTGGAGAGGTCGTTTTGAACCAATCCCCACGAAATCCTTCGCCAAGGTTATCATCGCCCTCAGAGAAGCCCGAGCGCAAGTCTACCTCCCCCGCAGAGGAGAGGTTAGGGGTGGGGTTAAACGGGTTACTCCCCATCATCCCAGCCTGCACCGCTTTTTCAACCTCTTCACTCAACTCCATTACAGAGCCAATACATATTTCCTCCTCTCCGTCTTCTGTGCGCCAGATCGGGAGTGGGATACCCCAATAGCGCGACCGGGAGAGGTTCCAGTCTTGCAAGTTGTCGAGCCATTGACCGAAGCGGCCCGTGCCCGTGCTTTCGGGATGCCAGTTGATTGTTTTGTTCAGTTCTGACAAACGCTCTTTAGCCGCAGATGCCCGGACGAACCAGGAATCCAAGGGGTAGTAAAGAACCGGTTTGTCCGTTCTCCAACAGTGCGGATACGTGTGTTTGTATCTTTCCACTTTGAAGGCTTTATTGTCCTCCTTCAAACGCAGCGAAATGAGCAAATCTGTTGGTTTAAATGCTTTATCCTGTTGAATTTCATCAGAATAATACTCAGCCTTGACGTAACGCCCACCGAACTCAGGGACTTCATCCACAAATTTTCCCTGCCTGTCCACGAGCGGAAAAGGCAATTCTGGGGCTTTCTCGTTGAAAAGCCCTATGAACGGTATGCCCGCTGTTTTGCAAGCCCGAAAGTCGTCTGCACCGAAGTAGGGTGCGGTATGCACCACGCCGGTTCCGTCTTCGGTCGTGACCCAATCGCCTGGGATGACCCGGAAGGCTTTTTCTTCGAGTTCTGGCGTAGAAGCTGCCGGAGTGGGAAGTAATTGTTCGTAGCGGATGCCAACGAGTTTACTGCCTTTAATTCCTTCTATTACAATTTGATAGGGCAGTTTTTTATCGCCCACATTGAACGAATCGAGCGGTTGATTTTCATCCTCCGCATTGAAATAGCCCGTAAGCCGAGATTTTGCCAATACCACACTGACGGGAGCACCCGTGTACGGGCTCAAGGTTTTGACCTTTACATACTCGATCTTGGGACCGACGGTGAGCGCGACGTTGGATGGCAAAGTCCAAGGTGTAGTCGTCCAAGCGAGAATGCGCACATCCTCGGTTTCGGAGTCAAAAAGCTGCGCGGAACTGGCATCTCGTTTCACTTTGAACATCGCGACAGCAGAGATATCCGTCACCTCTTTGTAGGTTCCGGGCATGTTTAGTTCATGCGAACTGAGTCCCGTTCCCGCCGCAGGGCTGAATGGTTGAATCGTAAAACCTTTATAGAGAAAGGACTGACCATCTGCCGTTTGCTTCTTGTAAAGTCTTTGGAGTATATACCACACCGTTTCGATGTAGCTATTTTCAAACGTGATGTAGGGATTCTCCAAATCAGCCCAAAAACCCATCAGGCGAGTTTTTTCTTCCCAAAGGTCCTTGTAGCGCATCACCGTGCTGCGGCAGGTGGCGTTGTACTCCTCCACCGACACTTTAACGCCTATATCTTCCTTCGTGATGCCAAGTTCTTTTTCAACAGCAAGTTCGATGGGCAAGCCATGAGTATCCCAGCCACCTTTGCGAGCCACCCGGAAGCCTTTGAGGGTATTGTAACGGCAAAAAAGATCTTTCACTGTGCGACCCATCACGTGGTGGATGCCAGGCTTCCCATTGGCAGAGGGTGGGCCTTCGTAAAAAACAAAGGAGTTCTCCTTTGGTCGTTGCTCGACCGACTTTTCAAAAATTTTTTCGTCCTCCCAAAATTGAAGGATTTCGGCGTCTATGGCGGGGAGGTTCAGGTGTTTGAATTCGCGGTACATGCTATGGTGTTGATTTGTGGATTTGTGGATTCGGGGCGCGAAGGTGAAAATTACAAAACCCCGGTTGGTACACACCAGCCGGGGTTTCTGTTTTTCCAAACAGTATTACCGCGTCAGGTGTGCAAACACTGGCGAATAATAATACCGTCGGAAATTATTGGTTGGAACATGGGGCAAAGGTAAGAAAAAGGCTTATAAGCCAAACAATATTCTTAATTTTTGCTCGACTATACCTTGCAAACCAATTGGAAGGTCCCCCAATTGCCTTTGCATTAAACTGGTTGGGATGGTCACGAGCCGATGCAGGCGAATAGCAGAAGATACTTTTAGGCCAATCGTAGGAAATCGGGAGAAGAAATCAATATTGGAATATCTGAAGGTTCGTTCGCTTTTGAGATTTGGCTGGTGATGAATGCAATAACTACATGACGATAGGGGCTTATTTCATGATAATGGGTTTATAAAACATCTTCATACCCCACAACTTTCTTCCCAAACCATAATTCCACAAAAAAGATACTTTTGCTCCTTATGTCAGAGCAACCTTTTTGGCACATCATTGCCAACCCCGCCGCCCGAGCTTGGGCAGTGAAAAGACAGTGGCCTCAAATCGAACAACTTTTGCAGGAATTGGGCTTTGCCTACACCGTACAGTTCACCGAGCGGCGAGACCATGCAGCACATCTGGTCGAAAACGCGCTGCTCAAAGGTGGGCGCCACATCCTTGGCATCGGCGGCGACGGCTCCAATCATGAGATTGTACATGGCATTTTCAATCAGCAGTTTGTGCCACCCTCGGAGGTGTTTTATGCTTTGTTGCCTTTTGGCACGGGCAATGATTGGGCAAGGCAGTACGGCATTCCCTCCAATCTGCGCCTTCGCCTGATGCGGCTTTTGGAACTAAAAACGGTGCAACAAGACATTGGCCTGGTAAAATATCAGCGCGACGGGCTGACGCATTTTCGATATTTCGTGAATGTGGCTGGCATGGCTTATGATGGGTTTATCGGCAAAAAATTGATCGAACATCCTGCCCGAAACAGAGCGCACTACCTCCTGAAAATAGCACAATACCTCTCGGTGTACAGACTCAGCAAAGCACGGATAATTTTTGACGGCCATTCCGTTGAGGACTTTTTTTACACCATCAACATAGGCTTGTGTCGTTTTTCTGGCGGGGGAATGCAATTTGTGCCCCAGGCTGTGCCCGACGATGGTCTTTTCGCGCTCACTTTTGCCCGGAAGATTTCAAAATTGGAAGTGCTGATTCAAACGCCCAGATTTTACAACGGAACCATTCTTCAACACGCTAAAATAGAAGGACATCAAGCACGAAACATTCGGGTGGAACATATTGGCGAAACGCCCACTTTGCTCGAAGCGGATGGGGAGTTTTTGGGCGAAACGCCTGTGGAATTTGAGATGTTGGAGAAGGCGTTGCGGGTGGTTTTGTAACCACATAGTTCACACAGCACACATAGTTTTCAAAAACAAAACACACTATGTGTGCTGTGTGAACTATGTGGTTATCTTCTCACTTAGCCACCACAAACTTCCGCACGCCCCAAACCTTACCCTCTGTTTGGGCGTAAGCAATGTAAATTCCGGGTGGAATTTCCTGTAAATCAATCCTTTCCTCATGTTTCCCAAAGCCTTTGACCCGTTTTTTATACAAGGTTTTGCCCGACAAATCAACAATGTTTAGCTCCGCAATTTGGCCCGATTTCAAATGTTCCACTTTCAAAACAGTTGCCATGGAGGCTGGATTTGGCGAAATGCTGAGCATTGGCGCGGCATAGCCGTTGGGGCTGAATGTGCTGGAGTTTTCGCCTAATTTCAATGAATCAAGCGGGAACGAAAGGAGGCTTCGAGCAAACGTGCCTGCGATGAGCGTCCGCTGCTCAAGGTTGATTCCGAGGCTGTAAACAGGCACGATCGGAATGCCCGTTCCAAGCCGCTCCCAGTGCTGGCCACCATTGGTAGAGCCATAAACACCACCATCCGTAGCAGCAAATATGACCGTGTCTAGATGGCCAGGCAGGATGACCAGATCGTTCACGGCCAAATTGGGCAAATCGCCCACGATAGGCGTCCAATTTCCACCTTGATTGTCAGACCGGTGGATGCGTGGCGTAAAATCATTGCTCTTATAACCCGTGTGGCTTACAAACACCCGATTCTGATCTGAGGGTGAGGCTTTTACTGCCGAAACGTAACGTTCGGGAAGTCCTGTTGTAATATTCACCCATGCCTGGTTGCTTGGGTTTCCACGCCAAACATTGGCATCTGTGGTGCCCACATAAATCAAGTCTGGGTCAAGCGGGCTTTCGTTCAAGGTACTGATGGTGTGGTAACGCGAGCCAAAAATATTTCCATCCGTAAGGTCTCCGCTGATGGGCGTCCAAAGTGGCAGGTGCCCGAATCCTTGATACATTCGGTAGGTTCCGGAGTACATTACATCCTCATCGTGATTGCTGGCAGCATATTGCATATCCCAGTGGCGGCGGTCGTTTTCGTCAATGCCCTCCGTTGCAGGGTCAAAATTAGTGCCGTTTGTTGTGCCGTAAATCGCGCCGTTTTGAAATTCGTAATAAAAAATATTGGGGTCTAAAGGGTGAAAAACGGCTTGAAAACCATCCCCACCAAAAACATGTGCCCAATTTTCAAGCATGGCGGCATTGCCCACGCTTGTGCCATTGTCTTGTGCTCCGCCATAGTACAATGCCGGTTGATGAGGGTTGTACGCCACGCGGTAGAACTGGGTTGTGGGAATGTGCTCGATTTTTTGCCAGGAATTGGCATCGTCAGTAGAGCGGTAGAGGCCGCCGTCGGTAGCGAGCAGGTATGTTTGATTGTCAAGGAAAGCGAGGTCATGGTGGTCGGCATGTACCCCTTGCTGGAATCCCGCAGCCAACTGCCAAGTCTCTCCTCCGTCTTTAGAGCGCCAACTTTCCACCCCCAACAGCCAGACATCCAAGGAATTAAGGGGGTTGATTCGGATTTTGCCAAAATACCAGGCAAAGTTGCTTTGAAAGCCAAAATTCAATCCCTCGCATGGGTTTTCGTTCCAGGTTTCTCCACCATCAAAGGTTTCAAAAAGCCCGGAAAATTCCAGGTTGGTGTTCACATACGACGCAAAGAGGTGATTTTCATTGAATGGGTCAATGGCAAGACCTATCCGGCTTTGGGAACCTTCGGGAAGTCCACCACCTAGTTTTGTCCAGGTATTGCCACCATCGTTGGTTTTCCAGATTCGGGCGTTTTCTCCGCTTATGATACTCTCCTGATTGTTGCGGATTCGATCCCAAGCGGCGGCGTAAAGCGTATTGTGGTCTACGGGCGACATCACAAGATCAATGATGCCTGCCTCATCGGAAATGAAAAGTTTTTGTTGCCAAGCTGCACCAATACTTGTGGTTTTGTAGAGTCCTCTATGGTTGTTTCGCTCAAATGGAAGTCCCATAGACCCGACATAAAGGGTATTCGGAAATTGTGGGTTGAGTGCTATTTTTGAAATAACCCGTTGGTATTCAAGGCCAATATGTTGCCAGGTAGCACCCTCGTCGAGGCTGCGCCAAAGGCCGTCGCCGATAAATGGATAGCCACTTATATTCGGGTCGCCAGTGCCAACATACACGATTCCGTTGCTGGGGTCAATCTCAATATCTGCGATGGAAAGGAAGTTTTGCTCGTCAAACACTGACGTCCAAGTTTGCCCTGCATCAGTAGTTTTCCAAACCCCGCCATGGGAGTAGCCCACATAAATTACGTTCGGTGTATTGGGATGTATTTCTATACAATTGATTCGTGCTCCGATATTAGCCGGACCTTCAAGCTTCCAGGGAGCGGAAAAACCCTTGTTACCATCGCGGGATTTTGCGGCCAAAGCAGATTGATGTGCAACAGTCAAGGCGTCTGTATAAGTGTGTAGATCGGTTTGAAAATCAGGCCATTCCCTCAGGGCGAAGAACCATTCCGCTGGGCGGAGGCTGCTGCTGTCCTTCGATTCTGTTCCCTCATTTTCAAAGTTTTGCTCAAGCGCAGGGGAGCTTTCACGTTGCGTTTTTTTCAAAAGCAAATACAAAGCGACGAGCACAATCGCTCCAATTATGATGAGATTTCGAGTCGGAAAGGGTGCGCGGGTTTGTCGTTGGAACATAACAGAGGAAAAACGTTGATCAGGGCCGCGAAGATAATGCCTTTGAAAAGCCGCGGAAGGGGAAACTTAGGTCTAAGCCGATTTGAGACGCTTTACTCGGTGAGGATATCCTTTCACACGCAGAGAACACTCATTCGGTCAATCTTCCAAAATTTACCAAATGTGGAAACGACCTTTGGAAAAACTTTACAACCGTTAAACAAACAAATAATTAGCATGAAAAATCTACTTCTACTGCTCGCCCTTTTCTTGATAAATCAATCCTTGTCAGCACAGCCCTGCCTCAACTCCCAGTCGTCTATTGACATTCACGGCAACAACATCCAAGCTCGTATTCTGAATGGAGGAGACCTCTTTACCGATTTGGCAAATGGTCAATTTATCCCCAACCCTGACCCGAACTCCTTCGAAAACCCTTCTACCATATTCGCCGCTGGGATTTGGATGGGTGGAGTTGATCCCGGAGGAAATCTCAAACTTGCAACGGTTGATTACCGCAGCAACAACAAGTATGACTACACCCCAGGGCCGCTGGATGAAAACGGAACGACAAACATCTTTAACTGCTCCAACTGGGATCGTCATTTTCGGGTGACGGGAGAACAAATCGCCGCATTTCGCGCTGCACTGCCGCTTACTGCTGATGAATTAAAAACCCAGTTTCGAGAAATTGCAGGTTGGCCAGCTTTAGGCAATCCCTTTTTTGAAGACATCTGGGGTTATGAGCTTCCGTTTTCAACGCAAGGGCTTGCGCCTTTCCACGACGAAGCTAATTATGGTACCTACGATCCGCTTTCGGGCGATTATCCTGTGGTAGCGTTGCGGGGCATTCCGCCCTTTGTGCCTGCTGAAATTATCTGGAGCGTCTTTAATGACCAAAATGGTGGGGGACCTCATTCTGCAAGCGGAGGCAAAGCGCTGCAAGCCGAAATTCAGCTCACTGTATGGGCATTCAATTGTCAAGATGAGCCTGTATTAAACAATACTATTTTTACCTCACACAAAATTATCAACCGTGCTAGCGAACCCACAGACTCCACAACTTTCGGCATTTGGGTAGATATTGATTTGGGATGCTACTTGGATGATTATGTAGGTTGCAACCCTAATTTAAATACAATGTACGCCTATAACCAGGATCCCGTAGACGGCCAACCCGGCAATACCTGCCAGGGCGTACCAACTTTTTCGGACGCCCCACCAGTACAAAGCATTGCCTTTTTAAGCCATCCTTTAAGCACATTCATTGCGCCTAATGCTTCTGGGGGAAACGCTCCCCCGGCTACCACAGACCCAACAACACCCTACGAAATCTACAATTACATGACTGGAAGTTGGCGCGACGGCACTCGATTTACATATGGTGGGAATGGCTATGGTGGCAATGTGCCTACCAACCACTTATTCCCAGGTGATCCAGCCAATCCAAATGGATGGAGCATGTGTACTTCAAATCTTGCTTTTGGCGACCGCCGTATGCTCGGCACCACAAATCTGGGTCAAATGTTACCCGGACAGATTGAGTACTTTAATACCGCTTGGGCATTCCATCCCAATCCCTCCCTTCCGTGTAGTGTTGGCACAACCTTTAGTGATGTGAGTAAAATTATCAACCTTTACAACAATGATTTTGAAGGGGTCTGCAGCGCTTTGAAAGCCCCAGCACTGCCCGCCGACAGCCTTCAACTTTTCCCCAACCCTACCTCCGGCTCCGCATTGTTGCGGTACGGATCGCTTCGCCCAATCTCGTTTAAAGCCTTCGACGCGGCAGGCCGATTGGTGCTGGAAAAAACAAACAATTTCGAGAAGAAAGAAACTGTCATTGAAACAGCGTCCTTAGCTTCCGGACTCTACATGCTCTTGATTGTTACGGAGCAGGGAACTGCAACAAAAAAATTAGCGGTAGTGCGATAAACTATTGACCAACAATGCTTCCTCCTTCTGACTATTACACGCTCGTTCGCGAAACCTTCCACACTCACGGCAACCCCGCCACCGCTCAGGACCAAATGGCATATATGCGAAATCAGTTTGAGTTTTTTGGACTAAAAATGCCTCAGTGGGTGGCAATCACAAAGGTTATCCATTCCGAAAAAGGCATCCCTGAAGCGGATGATTTAAAAGAATTGGTCCGGCATTGCTTTGAAGATGAGCATCGGGAAATGCACTATTTCGGGCTTGAAACATTGCAGAAAGTCTTGAAAAAACAGCCCTCTGAGTGCATCAAGTTTTTGGAAGCGCTGATCCTCACGCGTTCTTGGTGGGATACAGTGGACGGGATCAACAAGCTTGTAGGATTGCATTTTCGGAAATTCCCGGAATTAATCAAACCCGTAACAGCGCGTTGGATGGCTTCCGATAATATATGGCTGCAGCGTGTGTGCCTTATTTTTCAACTGACCTACAAGGATAAAACGGACGCTGCTTTGCTTTTTGAATATGTAAAAAGACTTGCTGACTCAAAAGAGTTTTTCCTGCAAAAAGGGGCGGGTTGGGCATTGCGTCAGTACGCGAAAACCAATCCCAAGGCGGTCATTGAGTTTGTTGGAAAAACGAAACTTGCCCCCTTGACGCGACGAGAGGCATTGAAGCATGTAGGATGAACTTCAGTTCGCCCTACAACACAACGCCCCGCCGAGCGCAAACTCGGCGGGGCGTTCCTGTGTGTGGTGAAAAATTTGGTTAGGCTGTTGTTGGGGCTCTCAGTGCATAAATTTTTCGGCCAGCGTAGATCGCGGCAAGCACTAAAGTGTAAGTGAAAGTGGCTGTCATGGCTAAGTATTGTCGGTTTAGTGATTAAAAAATAAAGGCTTTTGAATTGTCCCTAAAGACCGTTTGGTAACGCGAAGACTTACCCATGCGCTGCCACGTTTTTGAAAAAAAAATTAATAAAATCTCAACAGCTTTATTTTCAAGCATTTATGGTTAAAATTTGGTCTCTAAAAACAGATATTGACAGTATCTACGAAAAAATTCGTAGAAAAATTTGCAACTACGAAATAGTTCGTAGAATCTTTGCGTTCAAATCACCGCACCACCAAATCCACAAATCCACACTTCACCATGAGCATTGCAAAGCCTACCGATTCCGAACTCGAAATCCTCCATATACTCTGGGAACAAGGCCCCAGCACGGTACGTACTGTAAATGACCTGCTCAACGAGCGGCGTAGAAGCGGCCAAGCATCCTCACGGCTTTCGGCAAAGCCTAAAGAATCTGCCGGCTACACCACCACGCTGAAACTCATGCAAATCATGTTTGAGAAAGGCCTGGTGACCCGTGTAGAGGAAGGACGCACCCACGCCTACACGGCTTTCATACATGAAAGCGACACGCAAGACCTGTTGCTCCAACAGTTTGTAGACAACGCTTTCCGAGGCAGCACTGCCCGGCTAGTGATGCAAGCCCTCGGCAACCACGAGGCCAGCACCGAAGAACTCGACGAGATCAAAGCACTCATCGCCAAAATAGAACAAGGCAAGCTATGAATCCAATATCTGACTCCTTCCTCCGCGCCCTAGGCTGGGCGCTCGCGCACTCGCTTTGGCAAGGCGCGTTGGCTGCATTGCTGCTTTTAATATTATTGCCGCGTTTACAAATGGCCCGGCAACGATATTGGGCAGCTTACGGAGCTTTGCTCATTGTGCTTATTCCAGCGATTGGCACTTTTATGTGGAAGTTTGAACCGAATGCCCTTACAGCATCTCCATTTGGTGCTGTCGAAACACTGGCCTCGACATCGTTTTTTATTGAAAATCAACTAATTGAAACCACGATTGGCGAATCATTCTCCCGTTGGCTGGAGGCAAATCACGCACTGATTGTGGCCATTTGGCTGATCGGTTTTGTGTTTTTCCTGTTGCGATTGGGTGGCGGGCTTTGGCAAGTACATCGCCTGCGGACGCGCGGGGTGAACGCGCCGGAAGCCATTTGGCAAGAAAAACTTAGGGCACTTGGAAGGCAAATTGGAGTTTCGCGGAGCGTCAATCTTTTTGAATCGGCATGGGTACACACGCCGCTCACGATTGGTTGGCTAAAGCCTGCAATCCTATTGCCCATAAGTTTCGTGAACCAACTTTCGCCCGCCGAAGTAGAGGCTGTGCTGGCACATGAGTTGGCGCACATCGCTCGGCGCGACTGGGTTTTTAATCTCCTGCAAGCCTTTGTCGAAAGTCTGTTTTATTACCACCCAGCCGTGTGGTGGATATCACAGGTCATCCGCCGTGAGCGCGAAAATGCTTGCGACGATACTGCGTTGGCCGCTACCGGCAATCCGCTCGCTTTTGCCCGTGCACTCGTGCAAGTACAGGAAATGGCCGCTTCTGTACCAGCACTTTCGCTCGCCATGAGCGGCAAACGCCGCCGCCCGCTATTAGATCGGGTGCGGCGCATCTTAAACCAAGCACCACAACAACAACATCAAGTTATGGAAAAGATCACAGCAACCGTCATACTGCTCGCATTACTGGCCCTGGTGGGCCTGCGGGCCAATTCCGTTCCGTCCATCGAGGCAGCTTTCGCCCAAATTGCGGATATCCCCACTGCCTTTTTTAGCGGGCAAAACAATGAAGATCAAGTAGTTGGCGATAGTTTGCCAAAACCAAAAAGCACGCGAAAAATTACACGCGAAGACGACGATCAACGCGTGGAAGCCGAGTATAAGGATGGCAAATTGACCCGATTGAACATTGATGGGAAGGAAATACCTGCGTCGGAATATGACCAACACGAGGAGCTCATTGAGGAATTGGCCGAAGACGTGCCGCCCCCGCCTCCTCCCGCTCCACATATTTTTTGGGATGGCCCAGGAGGTCGCGCTTGGGCTATGCCAACTCCTCCCGGAGCGCCTAGCCCAGCAGATGCTCCAAGCGCGTATTGGTTTAGCGCACCCGGATCTCCTGCGGCTGCACCATTTCCTCCATTTCCAGCCATGCCTCCGATAGGGGGCGGCATCAGTATCGTGACAGATAAAGATGGCGAAGGGAATACCCTTATTCGTTTGGACAACAATGGCAATGACACGGAAGTAGTGGTCAAAAATGGCGAGTTGTGGATCAATGGCAAAAAATTAGAAAAAGGAGAAGAATTTGTTATTTCCGGGCCTCATTTTGGGGAAAATGGCGAGCCGTTTTTCTTTGATGGCTCGGAAGGTCATGGCGAAGGCCATGGATTCGGTCATGGCGAAGGGCTTTCACCCGAAGCGCGCAAGCAGGTAAGCGAAGAAATGGAACGGGCTAGGGAGGAGCACGCTCGAGCCATGGAAAATTACCGCCGCGACCTCGAAAAGGATAAAAAACGCTCCGACAAAGACTGGAAAAACAACCAAAAACAGTGGGAGCGCGAACAAAAAGCCTGGCAAAAAGAACAGAGAAATTGGGAGAAAGAGCAGCAAAAGTGGGCGAGGGAGCAAGAAATTTGGCAAGAAGGCCAACAAAAATGGCAAGCCGAACACAAGGTTTGGGAAGCCAAAAGCAAAGCCGCACAAGAATTAATTAAACAAGAACTTTTGCGTGATGGCCTTATATCCAATCCGGATAACTTTTCCTTACACTTAAGCGCTAAAGAGTTGAAAGTCAACAAGAAAAAACAATCCGAAGCCACGCGTCAGAAATATGAGGAACTCCTCAAGAGCGCTTTGGGTAAAGGTTTTGAAGGTGAAAATTGGAACTACAATTTCAACTTTAATGAGGAGAAATAAGTAGGAGTTTGAGTGGCAGTAGGCCGCCACCTCCCGCTACTGCCTGCTGCCACTCAACTTTCCCGCTCCAACAAATCCTCCACTAACTTTTTTAAAACCTTCTTTCGCTTTTCTGGCACTTGCACCGATTGCAGGTGCCAGAAAGCTTTTTGCTGGTATTGACGTTTTTCCAGTGATACCAAGGCGGGAATTCCGTTTCGGTCGAAGATGGCGCGTACGGCAG
The DNA here is from genome assembly GCA_964589365.1 of uncultured Saprospiraceae bacterium. Taxonomy (GTDB): domain Bacteria; phylum Bacteroidota; class Bacteroidia; order Chitinophagales; family Saprospiraceae; genus M3007. The sequence continues at coordinate 20,734 of CAZPTQ010000009.1, read as the reverse complement.
CGATTTTTTCAGCGGGATTTTCTGCGCCAGTTTGCATCCAACCGTGCAATGCACGACAGTCTGAATCGGGTGCAGTTTCCAAAGTCTTCAGCACGAGCAGCGTCTTTTTATTTTGTAAAATATCGCCGCATACTTGTTTGCCAAACTTGATCGGATCACCATAAGTATCAAGCAAATCATCCTGTATTTGGAAAGCTATTCCCGCTAGTCGTCCGAATTCGTATAGATGCTGAGAATCGTTCGCAGGAGCATTTGCGCAGACTGCCCCCATTTCGAGCGCAGCGCCCAGCAACACGGCTGTTTTTAGTTCTATCATGCGGATGTATTCGTGTATACCAACGTTCGCTCGTGTCTCAAAATTGATGTCAAGCTGTTGTCCCTCACACACTTCTGTGGCCACGCGGTTGAAAATATTAAGCAACTGCAACACCGTATCAGCATCGCCGCAACGTGCCAAAAACCGATAGGCAAAAATCAACATCACATCGCCGCTGAGGATTGCGGTGGTGGTATTCCATTTATTATGCACCGTTGGTTCGCTTCTACGCAAAGGCGCAGCATCCATGATGTCATCGTGCATCAACGAGAAATTGTGGAAAAGTTCGACCGCCCAGGCTGCCGGAAGTGCTGCCTCAGAGGTATCCTTGAAAAGTTCATGCCCCATGAGCACCAAAGCAGGGCGAAGCCGCTTTCCGCCAAGCGTTAAAATATAGTTGCAAGGCTCGTAAAGCTCAAGCGGAAAAGTCGGGAAAGGGTTTTCTTTTGAAAAGGCAGCAATTAAGTCGAGCAATTGTGGGAGGTCGCGCATGGATGAGTCGGTTGAATTCGGCGCAAACTAAGGGAGCAAAATTGGCACTCGGTTAAAAAATCTTCAAATAAAAAAGGCTGACCGGGGGAATGGTCAGCCTCTCTAATTTTTTGAAGAACCAAATCGGCAAAGGATTAAAAATACGCTGCTCGGTCAACGTCGGGCAGCAATTGCGGAGAAGTAACCAACCACTTGCGGATAAAAACGCACGAGCGCAATGGTGGCCACAGCGGTAAATAAAACAAGCATAGTGTGTGTAATGATTAAAGTGAAACGATTTAGTCATCCTTTGCAAAACCGAATTATTGTTCTGCGAAGGCGCACGAAGGTAGAAACCTGTTTCGGCATAACAAAAAATCACCAAGGATTTTTTTGTTAATTTTACATTGGGAAAAAGAGCTGCTTCTCAACGGGGTATTCTACCTACTTTTGCACCTGATTTCACCTGTAGTTCATCTCTAAAACAAGTCTTTGGCGCATGGTTTTTAACAACATCCTTGAGACAATTGGCAAGACCCCCCTCATCCGCCTGAACAAAATCGTACTACACATCCCTGCTACTGTGTATGCCAAACTAGAATCCTTCAATCCAGGTTTGAGCGCTAAGGACCGCATCGCGCTGCACATGATCGAACGCGCAGAGCGGCTTGGCAAACTCAAGCCCGGAGGCACGGTAGTAGATGCTACCAGTGGCAACACAGGTTTTAGCCTCGCAATGGTGGCTGCCATTAAAGGCTATAAGTGCGTGCTTACCGTGACGAGCAAAATAAGTGAGGACAAACTCAACAACCTCAAAGCTATGGGCGCAGAAGTTCACCTCTGCCCGCAAGAAGCCAAACCCCGTGACCCCGATTCGTACTACTCGCGTGCCGAACAATTGGCCAAGGAAATCCCCGGTGCATGCTATATCAACCAAAACTATAACCCCGAAAACGGCGAGGCGCACTACCTCAGCACAGGCCCTGAAATCTGGGAGCAGACAGCCGGTAGCGTAACGCACCTTATTGGCAGTGCGAGCACAGGAGGCACTATTTGTGGGTCTGGCCGCTACCTCCGTGAACAAAACCCAGGCCTCAAAATCATCGGCGTAGATGCCTACGGCTCAGTACTCCAGAAATACCACGAGACGGGCGTGTATGATGAAAATGAAATTTATCCTTACCGTATAGAAGGCACAGGTAAAAACATCATCCCGGCCAACATGGACTTTGACCTTATTGACCGGTTTGTCAAAGTGACCGATAAAGACAGCGCACTTCGTGCCCGCGAACTTGCTCGCATGGAAGGCATGATGGTCGGATATTCGAGCGGGGCGGCCCTCCAAGCCCTCGAGCAAATCCAGGGCGAACTGACGGAAGACGATGTGGTAGTGCTGCTTTTTGCAGACCACGGTTCGAAATACGTAACCAAGTTTTTCAGCGACAAATGGATGGTTCAACAAGGGTTTTTGGAAGAAGAGGAAGTGGAGGCTGTGTGATATGATAGAAGAAACGCCCCGGCTTCGCATCCGACCTTTTACTTTGGCTGATGCCGAGGAATATTTTGTACTGGAAAGCGATCCAGAATTGTTCAAATTTGAAATCACGGCGCCCAAATCCCGTGAAGAATCAGATGCCTCTCTAATGAACTTGCTGCGATCTGAGATTTCGCCTGAAATTCAAAATTGGAGGGAATGGGCAATTGAATTGAAATCTGAGGGGAAAGCTATTGGCTTTATTTGCATGTCATACCACGATGTACGGCGACGAATGCTGGAAGTTGGATTCCGAGTACGAAAAGATTATCAGGGAATGGGATACGGATCGGAGGCATTGCGCGGTGTTATTGAGGCGATTTTCCGTGACACTGAAACGCATCGCATATTTGCCTGCACCGATGGCCTAAACCTCGCTTCGCAACGGATGATGGAAAAAGCAGGAATGCAGCGCGAAGCGCAGCTGAGGGAGAATGTTTTGATTTGCGAAGAATACCACGATGAAGTGATTTATGGGGTGCTAAGGAGAGAAGTGTTGGGAGTTGAAAATATTGAGCGTTGAGAAGGTTCCTGCGTTTAGTGCACGAATGATATTTAGCCAACAGGCAAACTAATCTCTACACCGATATGCCTCACTTCAAATCATTTTCAGGACTCCTGGAAGAAGCCGTTTTGCCTCTTCTAAAAAAACATCCAGAGTGGACACGTCTGGATGGAGCAGAGAAGAGTGGGAATAGGACTGTTTTTGCAACGTTCCAATACGAGTACAAGAATTGGAAAATTCATTCTGATACACTCGTTGCCAAACTATTGGCAGCATTAGAGTTAGAAAATGCCGGGCAAAAACCATTTGTGGAGGCGAAAACCAAAAAAGAAAGAAATTGCTTACGACTGTCAAATCTGAAGACAAAAGGCCCTAAGAGACTTTACATTTACGAGAATTAAGATAGAAACAAGGCCTCTTAGGTTTTCAGAAACCTAAGAGGTCTCCTTCAATCCATCCTTTTCATTTATTAATCTTAACTACACACCTGTGGATTTATTCGACCGCATTTACAATCAAGCAGGCCCATTGGGCAAATATGCCGATGTGGCAGAGGGTTACTACATGTTCCCACAATTAGAGGGCGAACTAGGCAACCGCATGACTTTTCAAGGCAAAGAAGTGGTATGCTGGAGCATCAACAATTACCTTGGACTCGCCAATCACCCCGAAGTCCGCAAGACCGATGCGGAAGCCGCTGCCCGATGGGGTCTGGCATACCCAATGGGTGCGCGCATGATGAGCGGTGATACCAAACTCCACCAAAAGCTTGAAACCCAACTCGCACATTATGTTGGCAAACCTGCAGGATTGCTCGTAAACTATGGCTATCAAGGGGTACTCTCCGCCATTGATGCACTCCTTACCCGGCACGATGTAGTAGTGTACGATGCTGAAAGTCATGCCTGTATTGTCGATGCCGTACGCATGCACATGGGCAAGCGCTTCGCCTTTACGCACAACGATGTAGCGAGTCTCGAAAAGTGTCTCGTACGCGCCAAACGCCTCACCGACGAAAGTGGCGGAGGCATTCTTGTTATCACCGAAGGCGTATTCGGAATGCGTGGCGACCAAGGCAAGCTCCGCGAAATCTGCACCTTGAAAGAAAAGTACGGCTTCCGACTTTTCATTGACGACGCACACGGTTTCGGGATGCTCGGAAAAACCGGCGCAGGTGCCGCAGAGGAGCAAAATGTGACCGACGATGTGGACATTTATTTCAGCACCTTTGCCAAAAGCATGGCACTTATTGGCGGCTTTATTGCTGCGCAACCAGAGGTTATTCAATTTTTGAAGTACAATATGCGCAGCCAAATCTTCGCCAAATCGTTGCCTATGCCCTTGGTAGAAGGGCTTTTGAAACGGTTTGAATTACTACGTGACAAACCCGAACTTCGGGAAAAACTCTGGCACAATGTGCGTCTTCTACAAGGCGGCCTCAAAGAACGGGGCTTCGATATAGGCGACACCAACACCTGCGTAACACCTGTGTACATGTACGGAGAAGTAGAAGAAGCAATGGCCTTGGTAAAAGATATGCGCGACAACTATGGCGTGTTCTGCTCCATGGTTGGTTATCCAGTTATCCCGAAAGGCATGTTGATCCTGCGCCTCATCCCAACGTCAGAACATACGGAAGAGGATATCCAAATCACGCTCGACGCATTTTCTGCTGTACGCGAAAAAATGCAAACGGGCATATACAAACAGTTCGTGCCCGAAATCCTGGTTTAATTCCCCCTTTGCGCAACTTCCCGAAAGTTTGAAACTTTCGGGAAGTTTTCTCTGATTTGGCAAATCTGGAATGTTGAAATTTGCCCCTTATGAGCGCCACTACCATCCTCGAAAATGTGATAGACGAGCGAGCCGATATGGTTCAGCTCAATCCTGTAGGTTTGGATCGTATCCTGTCTGAAGGTTGGCGATTGCTTGGTCGTAGGATGGTGCGCCACAATTTTTCTACTTGGCACCGAAAACTCTGCCGTACGATCCCGCTTCGAGTTCGATTGTCAGCGTTTGAACTTTCGAAAAGCCAACGGCAAACACTTCGGCGCAACGCTGACCTTCAGGTAATGAGTGCCTCTGCCCAATTCGACGCTGAGCGTGAGCGGCTTTTCGAGCTGCACCGGGAGCGATTCCATGAAAAGCAGACTACTTCCTTAGGTTCTTTTATTCACTCCGAATTCCCCAATAAGTTCCCTACAGAGGGCCGCGAACTTGCTGTTTACCTTCAGGACGAACTCATCGCTTGTTCCTTTTTTCACCTTGGCGATTTGGCTGTGTCTGGCACTTACTGTGTGTTCGATCCTGTGCACAGTCGTCGTAGCCTCGGCACGCTCACCATGCTTTTGGAGCTTCTCATAGCCAAAGAAATGGGCAAGGTTTTTTACTACCACGGCTATACGCACGACACCCCCTCTCAGTTTGATTACAAACTGAACATCAAAGGGTTAGAAGCCTTAAATTGGGATACGGGCGAATGGTTGCCCCTCAATCGAGTGCCCGTAAGGCGCTGGGTGGATATTGCGTAACAGATTGCTAAACGGCCAACATCGGCACATAGAGTTCGCCATTGAGTATGTTTCGCGATACCACAATGCGCTGTACCTCTGAAGTACCTTCATAAATCTGCGTGATTTTCGCGTCGCGCATTAGTCGCTCCACATGGTATTCTTTTACAAAACCATATCCACCGTGTATTTGCACCGCTTCCACCGTGTGACGCATGGCGACTTCTGAAGCGAACAGTTTCGCCATGGCGGCTGCTTGATCGTAGTTCAGGTTCTGGTCTTTCATAGTGGCTGCGCGATACACGAGCAACCTGGCCGCTTCGATTTCAGTAGCCATGTCTGCGATTTTGAAAGAGATGGCTTGGTGTTGGCTTATGGGTTTGCCAAAAGCCTGGCGTTCTTTAGCGTAGGCAACGGAAAGCTCATAAGCGCCCGCCGCGATGCCCAATGCTTGCGAAGCGATGCCAATGCGTCCGCCGGAAAGGGTTTTCATGGCAAACTTGAACCCAAACCCGTCTTCGCCAATGCGATTTTCCTTTGGAACTTTCACATCCGAGTACATAATGGAAGTGGTGTCTGAAGAGCGTATGCCTAGTTTGTCTTCTTTTGCACCGATGGCCACGCCCGGCCAATCTGCTTCCACAATAAGGCAGTTGATTCCTTTGTACCCTTTTTCCACATCGGTCTGAGCCATCACCAAATGGAGCTTAGACGTTGCGCCATTCGTGATCCAGTTTTTGGTGCCGTTCAGCAAGTAGTGGTCGCCCATGTCCACAGCGGTAGTGCGTTGGCTGGTAGCATCAGAACCTGCCTCCGGTTCGGAAAGGCAAAAAGAGCCAATCCATTCACCCGTGGCGAGCTTGGGTAGGTATTTGCGTTTTTGAGCCTCGGTGCCGAATAACTCAATGCCCCAGCAAACCAAAGAATTGTTTACGGACATGATAACGGAGCAAGAGTTGTCAACCTTTGATATTTCTTCCATTGCGAGCACATAAGAAAGCGAGTCCATGCCGCCGCCGCCATATTCTGGTGAAACCATCATGCCAAGGAAGCCGAGCTCGCCCATCATTTTTACTTGCTCGGTAGGGTACTGGCCCTTGCTGTCGCGCTCGATAACGCCTGGTTTGAGTTCGTTTTGGGCAAAATCTCTTGCCGCTTGTTGTACGGCGAGCTGCTCTTCGGTTAGCTGAAACATTGTTGGAACGGTTGACGGTTGACAGTTGACGGTTGACGGCACAATAGCCTCCCCGCATTGTCCATTGTCCGTGTGGTGAAACAGTAGTTTGTTTTTTCGGCAGCGAAAGTACGAGATTCAACTTATGGTTAAAATTCTTGTTTGACTTTGCCTGAAAATTGCTTGAAAATGGACTGAAAATATGGCTGTTTCCTAAGTTACAGGCATGGAGATGAGCAAATGATAACCTTAGTAGAGAATATCCGAGAGGCTTTGGCTAATGAGCTAGATATGTATTTGGATATCAAAGTGGTCTTTCAAGACAAAGACGATATTGGCCCGGGCAACCGGGTCAGAGAAACCATCTCTATTGGACTTTGCGAGAGTGTAGTTATGATTCTGTTATACACGCCCAAATACTTCAGTCCAATGAAACTTTTTTGTTCAAGCGAGCTGGAAGGAATGTTGCGATTGGAAGATAAGCGGACAAAAAAATCGAGTTTTCCCAAGACTAGCATGGTTATTCCGATAATGCTACGGGGCAGTGTTTCTGACCTGCCCCACGACCTTCAAAATCGCAACCCTGTTGATTTTACTGGCCTTTCGATGGCCTCGCCCGATGTGATGCGAAATCCTGAAAATATGTTAAAAATCAGAGGTGTTGCTGAAAAAATCCATACCCTATTCCAAAAATTAGAAAGCACAGGTAAGTCGTTCTGTGAAGATTGTGCAGGGTTCCTAATCCTTGATGAGAACGACTCTAACGACCGTAAAAGGATAGAGGCTTTTGTTAAGCAATACAAAGGTCCTTCGTGGAAACCAGAATTCGTTATTTCTTGAAAAGATGAAATCATCTTCAACAACTAGAAAAGGGCAAGTAATTACCTTTTATTCCTACAAGGGTGGCACTGGACGTTCTATGGCTCTTGCAAATGCTGCTTGCCTTTTGACCCGTGACGGGCATAAGGTACTGATGATTGATTGGGATATGGAAGCCCCTGGTCTGCCTAAATATTTCCGCCCATTTCTCCCCAGTAAAAATCATAATCATGGGCTGATTGACTTTATCGAAATGGCTGATGCAGCGCTCCCCCCAATGGAATACGATGCTGAAGATGAGCTTGCTCTGAAAAAGGTTTTTGAAAAAACAGGTGACTATCTAACTCCTGTACTAAACAGTCCTGATGCCAAAGGCAAACTTTTCCTTTTGAAATCTGGAGATGAACATTCAGAAAACTACCCCAGCCAAATTAGCCATTTCGATTGGGAAAAATTCTTTTATAAAATCCGAGGGTTTTTCAAGCTCCTGGCCAGATACCTTGCCCAAGAGTTTGATTATGTCCTGATTGACTCACGCACAGGCCATACGGACACGGGTGGCATCTGCACTATGATGATGCCCGAAAAACTTGTTCTGGTTTTCACTCCCAATCAGCAGAGTTACGATGGTATTGCCAAGCTCGCCAGAAAGGCTACTGGCTACCGAAGACGTTCCGACGACTTGCGCCCGCTTATGATTTACCCATTGCCTTCTCGCATAGATTTAGGCGAAGAAGATTTGCGCCAAGCGTTTTTGGAAAAATACCGCGACGATTTTACGGCACTCCTTCAAGAGATATATGACGTTTCAGAGGTGAATTTCGACCGATATCTCAACAACATTCAGATACGGCACTCTTCCAAATTTGCCTATCAGGAACGGTTAGCCATACTCGAAGAAAAGATTTGGGACAAGGACTCTCTTTCGCAGGTATATCGCAATTTCACGGACTTATTAAAATCTAAGGAGATGTTCTGGCGGTTTCCGTTCAAGGCATCAGAGAATCCGAACGCGGTGAAAGTCTTTATCGCATATTCTAGGGCGGACAGGAATTTTAAAAATGAATTGGAACGCCATTTGGCGATACTAAAATCAACTCAGAAAATTTCCATCTGGTCGGATAGCGATATTCAAGCAGGAGAAATATGGGATAAAAGCATTCGAGAAAATTTAAATAATTCCGATTTAATCCTTCTACTTATAAGCCCAGACTTTTTTAACTCTGACTATATTCGAGAAATAGAAATCAATACAGCGTTTAAACGCATGAAGCAAGGCGAGTGCCGAATTTTACCAATCATTATCAGACCCGTTGCTTGGCAAGAAGATAAAGTTTTAAGCAAGATTCAAGTTTCACCAAAAGGAGGGAAACCCATCGAAACTTGGTCTAACAGGGATGCTGCATGGGCAGAAACGGTACAAGATATCCGTCGGATCGTAGACGAAATAGAAGCCCAAAAAAAGACCCGGCAGCATAAATCTAAAGTACCCGTCCCGGCGAAAGTTGCAACACGACTTTGAAGTTCATTCCTGCGTTACTCCACCACGTGCTTTTCCGCCGCCTGCAGCACCTCCTTGTCCGGGTTTCCGCCATGATGAACGAAAGCCACCACGCTGCAATGTTTTTCGTCCCACTCCGCCTTCAAAGGAATTTTGAAGGATTTGCGTACTACTATGCCCGAAACCAACTGCTCTAGGATCACGTCTCCTTCTGCTTTGGTCACCACATCACGCAGCACGTGGCGGTGCAGGTAGTTATAGTTGAATACGCCCTTGTCATTTTGCAAATCCACGATGCTGTCTTGTGTGATCAGGACGGTGAGGCGGTTTTCGCCCGTGAGTGTTTGATCTGGAAGAATATCCACATTGATGGTCAATTCGCGGGAAGCAGAATTAAATTCGTTGACTACAAATAAATCCAATCCGAAATCTTTGGCAAAATCCGTGCGTATAATGCCTTCCCAGCGCGTGAGCGGAGTGATAAATGTAGAGGTTTCGTTAGGCAGCAAGCGACGGTCTATAGATGAGGAGGGAAAGCCTTCCAATACCCCAATGTTGGCGGCCAGTGCTTGCGCGTCTGCCGAGCGAAAATCGTATAGATTGGCAGGATATGGCATCGAAAAATTGCCCGCCGCGTGAATGGAAACTACGATCAGTTCTCGACCCTCTGCATCAAAAGTACTTTGCAAGCTTGTGAGCGTTTTGGCGCCGTCGGGGCATTGCGAACAGGCCACACCCGTGGCTTCTTCTACCAATACGCGCCGCTTGCCCACACTCAGGTCGGGGATTTCAATTGCCCTTTCTTCGCAGGCGGAAACGAGGAAAAGCACGACTGCACTTAGCAAGAGAAATATATTTTTCATGACAAATGGATGGTTTACGAATTAGAAAGAGGAGTTCAGCGTAAGTTTTATTCCATTAAAAGCGGGCTCCAAACGGCAAATGCCACCCGCACAATTGATGCCTTCTACTTGTTTGACATAAGCCAGCGATATGCGGTTGGATTTCCGCGAATATACAACACCCAGCGACGGGAAGTGTGTGCCATCGTACTTAAGCTTCGCCTTCTTTTCGTCTGTATCGTATTTTTCTGGATTGCTGTGCTTAAGTTTGTACATATCCGAAACATAAAAAATCCAATGTGGGGCTAAACCAACTTCCACGAGGCCATTGACCCATGAGCCAAATTCCTCTTCTGTATGCAGGTATTGCGCTTCTACACGAATGGATTTGCGTGGAGAGAACTTGTACAAAAACTCCGCATACGGTGTGAGCGCATCTACATAGTCGTCTTTGCCCTGATAGACAAAGATATTATATTTCAAGATTTGCAAGCCGCCGATTATCTGCCACTTCCGTTTTTGTTTCCAAGTAAACTCCGGTGTTATTTCGCGGTAAAGCTCCGTGCCGTCCAAAAACTGGATTTCAGAAAAATTGATGCTTGCAGACAGTTTTTTATTGAATTTATAGCGCATATCCAATTGCAACGCTTGTTCGCCCAATTCCTGTGTGGCTGGGGCAAAACGTGCTGTAAGGCGATAAGTATTTTGCTTCGCCATTGGCGGCAAGAAATTGATAGGGCCTTGGATGCCAAGCGCGTATGGGTTTTGCCGGAACGAAAAATCCTTGGTCCTTTTGGCTTCCAACGTCACCCCAAAACCACTTTTTGAATAAGAAAGGCTGCTGTAAAAAGTATATCCTTTACGGTTGCTCAATTTGCCATTGATCGTGTCCAGCTGCCCATCAACGACTACTGTACGCAATGCAAAAAGGTCGCTAATTACATCGTTGGTCTTGCCTGCGACCTCTACATACCAAGTGAAGTCTCCCGCCGTGAGGGTATTGAAAATCGTAGCAGCATAGGTGTTGTATTGTGCGCCCGTACTGTCTACTGGAAGATAGCCGCCTATGGTATTGGCAATTTCCGAGGCCGTTTCCCTTGTGTAAGTGCGCCCCACAATACCGGCGCCCGGTGCGAAAGAAAAGTTTTTAGTGGAATCGGGTTTGACAAAACCCTCAATAACGCCTCCGCGGAGCACCGTGCCATACCGATCAAATTGCTGTTTTTGCCGCCCTGTAAATGCTCGAATTTTCCAGTTTTCGTTGAATTTGTAGCCTACCTGCGCTCCAAACAGGGCATTATCAATCATAAGCGCTCGCTCTTCGTATGCCCGGTAGATGATGCCCGCACCAATTTGGTCGTAGAGGTATCCGCCAGCGACATCGAATTTGTCAATCTGTTTGTGGATATACCATCGGCCAATGCCCACATCAGAATAAGAGTCCGTGGGGGTCAACAGGTTAGAGTTGTTGAACATGTCGAAACGCAAGCCAGCGTCCAACCCATTGTGCGAATAGTTGAGATTGAGCCAGGTTTCGGCACCAAACTTTTGATAGTCGTATTGCGGGATGCCCGCTGTGCCTAGTACTGAATCGGGCGCAAAGAAAAAATTGCCGTTGGCTTGAAGGCTTCCTGTAATGTGTGAATTGTTTTGGGCAAAGCCCGAAAAATATACGGTGGACAGGAGAAGTGCAAGGGTAAGTCTTTTCATACAAAAAGGAAGGATGTCGCGCAAAGGTAGTTTGCCTCGAAAATCCTTCCTTGTTTTAGCAGGGTAAAATGGTCGGATACGGACAAATTAGTAGCAAGTAGGTAGTAGTGCTCAAGTTCAGCGGTCCTTGTTTACTACTACTGCTTACCTCCAGTGCTACTCAATTCCAGCTCACATATTCAGGGATGTCTGCTATGATTTCAAATCGGTTGCCTTTATTGTACATTACCTGACTCCATAGATTGGAGGGCTTTGATTTGAAAAGGTAGTTGGCATGCATATGGGCGGTCACCCAAGACCCAATTTCCATTTCTTCTTCGAGCTGCCCGCCAGACCAGCCTGCGTAACCCACAAAGAATCGTATATTGTCTGGTTCTATTAAACCACTGGTAATCAAAAACTTGAGCTTGTCAAAATCGCCGCCCCACCATACGCCATCCGTAAGCTGGATGCTTTCTTCCAGCAAATCTCCCACATTGTGTACATAGTGCAGCGTATCGGTTTGCACAGGCCCGCCATAAAACACCTCCGATTCAAACGCTGGAAAGGTGTTGATGAGGTCGTTCACCTTCATATCTGTTTTTTTGTTCAGGATGAAGCCAACGCTCCCCTCTTCATGATGTTCGCAAAGTAATATTACAGCGCGGCGGAAATAAGGGTCGAGCATAAAAGGCTCTGCCACCAAGAGTTGCCCGCTTTTAATCATGGAATTGGTAGTCATCGCACACAAAGGATTAGTTTTGGACGAAAGTAAGTAAGAATGTTTTTTCGTCCAAATTTTTTTCACTGCGCAAAATTTATCTGGATGCCCCAACAATCTCAACGCCTGCTGAAGTGCCAATTCGGTCAGCACCAGCATCAATCAAAGCCTGCGCATCCACCAAGTTGCGGATCCCCCCGGCAGCTTTGATTTTAATACTCGCCGGCGCAAGTGCCCGAAGCATACGCACCATATCGGGAGTTGCTGGATGGCCATGAAAACCCGTGCCGGTTTTGAGCCACGCAACGCGAGAGGTGGCGGCGAGTTCGCAAACCCGGCTAATTTCTTCAGCCGTCAGCAACCCACATTCGAGTATAAGTTTAAGGGTACGGCCTCGCATATTGGTCGCGAGCGCAAGGGCTTCAATATCGTTTCCAACATGATTCCAATGCGCACTTTTGATGGCCGAAATATTGACCACTGCATCAATTTCGTCTGCTCCATCTTCTGTGGCGCGTTTGATTTCTTCGCTTTTGGAAGCAATACCAGAATAACCCATTGGGAATCCGATCACCGTCACGATTCGGGTTCGGGGATTAATCTCGTCCATGATTCGACGGGCTTCGCGAACAAAATAAGGAGGTATGCACACGCCCACAAAGCCATGCTTTTGGGCTTCTTCGCAAACTCGACGCACTTCGGTTAAGCTGGTGTCGGGCTTCAAGATGGTCTGTTCGATGAATGTGGCGATTTCTGACATGGTGGCTTTCACACTTACAGATTAAACGGACAAATGTAGTGTCTGTTTTAAAGACTTAGATTTGAGAATTTCATTCAAGGCACCTCCACTGCATTGAGCACACGTGTCACAATGTCTTCTGCTGTTAGTCCTTCCGCTTCGGCCTCATAAGTAAGTCCGATGCGATGCCGCAATGCATCCGCACAAACGTAGCGCACATCCTCTGGCACCACATAGCCCCTGCGGCGCAAAAAAGCAGTTGCACGAGATGCCTGCGCCAACGCGATGCTTGCCCTTGGCGAGCCGCCGTACTGAATAAGCGGCGCTAAGTTCTTTAATCCGAATTGGCTTGGTTGACGTGTGGCAAAAACGATGTCTAGGATGTATTGCTCTATTTTTTCGTCCATATAAATGCAATGCATCAGCTCCCGGGCTCGGAGTAAAGTGGTTGTATCCAGCACTTTGTGAACATGGGGCTGTTCGCCCGAAAGGTTGCGGCGCACAATGTCGCGCTCTTCTTCTTTTGATGGGTAGCCGATTTTTACTTTCAACAAGAAACGGTCTGCCTGAGCCTCCGGAAGCGGGTAGGTGCCTTCTTGCTCGATTGGATTTTGAGTCGCAAGCACGAGAAATGGATCGTCTAATGGAAAGGTTTCAGTCCCGATAGTGACCTGCCGCTCTTGCATAGCTTCAAGCAGGGCGCTCTGGACCTTTGCGGGTGCCCGGTTGATTTCGTCGGCAAGCACGAAATTGGAGAACACCGGCCCTTTTCTTACGGTAAATTCTGAACGAGATGGGTTGTAGATCATGGTACCCAGCACATCTGATGGAAGCAGATCCGGAGTGAACTGGATTCGGCTGAAGCGGGCGTCCACCGCTTGGGCCAATGTTTTGATGGCCAGCGTTTTGGCCAGCCCCGGCATCCCTTCGAGCAAGATGTGGCCCTTTGTCAAAAGTCCGATGAGCAGTTTTTCGAGCATTTGCTCCTGGCCAACGATGACTTTGGAGGTCTCGGCTTTTAGTTGTTCTACAAATCCGCTTTCGAGGTGGATTTGGTGATTGAGGGCTTGTAAATCGAAGTATTGCGCCATTATTGTTATGGGAGCGAGTAAGTTTTTCACGCAACGGCGCAACGTTTGCTATAATTGCGCCATTGTTGTTGTGGGTGCGGGTAAGTTTTTCACGCAACGACGCAACGACGCAACGTTTGTTATAATATCGTTGCGCCGTTGCGTCGTTGCGTGAAAAATCCCCTAAAAGAGAGGGCAAAAGTAGCAATGGTTGCCGAGCTCTGAAGGTTTCTGCTGTGAAGGTTTTACCCTTTTACTACTTTTGCTGGCCAAAATCAGCGGGTTAAAATTTATAAACAAACTGCGCTGTATCAAATTGACATTCTGAAGCAAATAATTCATTCATGAAAGCATACGTTTTCCCTGGTCAAGGTTCTCAGGCAGAGGGCATGGGCAAAGAACTCTACGAGAGCAATTCCCAAGCCAGTGAACTATATGAGCAGGCAAACGCTATACTTGGATGGCGCCTCAGCGATGTGATGTTCGGAGGGACAAAAGAGGACTTGACTCAGACCAACGTTACGCAACCAGCAGTATTTTTGGAAAGCATTGTGCGAGCGAAGGTGGCGGGCAAATCTTTTCAGCCTTCGGCAGCGGCAGGGCATTCGCTTGGAGAAATTACGGCGCTTTGCGCTGTCGGAGCCTTGTCTTTTGAGGACGCTCTTTTGCTCGTAGACAAACGGGCACTTGCCATGCAAAAGGCTTGCGAATTGGCAGATGGCACGATGGCAGCTGTCTTGGGCATGGAAGACGAAGCTGTGGAGAAAGTTTGTCAGAGCATTGAAAATGAAGTAGTTGTGGCGGCAAATTACAATTCTCCAGGCCAATTGGTCATTTCTGGCTCACGCAAAGGAATTGAAATAGCGGTGGAAAAACTGACTGCTCTGGGAGCCAAGCGTGTACTGGTGCTGCCTGTGGGTGGAGCATTCCACTCCCCATTGATGAAGCCCGCGCAGGACGAGTTGGAGCAGGCTATCAACGCCGCCAATTTTTCAAGACCCATTTGCCCCGTTTACCAAAACGTACACGCCAAGCCGGTGACCGACCCAGAAGAAATCCGCAAAAACCTGGTGGCACAACTTACTGCCCCAGTACGCTGGACAAAAACTATAGAAAACATGATTGCCGATGGCATCACCGAGTTTGTAGAAGTGGGGGCAAGCGCTGTATTGCGTGGAATGATTCGTAAAATCAGTAAAGACGTGGTTACCGATGGCCTTTGAATGAAGTGATGAAGCGATTTGAACCCACACATTCAATAACCGACCAATTCAGGATAAAAAATGTAGTATTTAGCCCATTTAGATGAAATCATTCTATCACTCTATCACTTCATAAATCATGTTTGATAACCTACTCGGAAATCTCCAAAAACAACAAGAAGAACTGCAACAAAAACTAGCGGAAACTTTTGTGGAAGCGGACGCTGGAGACGGTGCTGTAATGGTGAAAGCTGGTTGCGATTTGCATATTGAAAACATCAAGATTGATCCCACCAAATTGGATATGAACGATTTGGAGCAAGTGGAAGACTTGGTTTTGGTGGCCATAAACGAAGCTTTGGAAACAGCCAAGAAAAAAGCCGCGCTAGAAACCAACAAACTCCTGCAAGGTATGATGCCGCCCGGAATGGGTGACATGGGTGGTATGCTTGGACGGTAAAACGTCGCTTTTTGTCGCAAACGCCTTTTCTGTTCCCAAGTCTACACTTTCCAATCATTGGCGACGTTTCCCCCAGCAATCTCAACTATCTCAACCTTTCCAAAACTCGATTCTCGGATGCGATTCTTTTTCCTTCTCTCTTTGTTTTTCTTTTCTGCCGCCGCTGCTTCTGGCCAGTCGGATAAATTGGAGGCCTATTTCTCTTTTGACAACTGCAAAGGCATTGATGACAGCGGCAACGGCTCAAGCGGTGCGCTCAAAGGCGGTATCGGCTGCACCTGTGGCCTACGAGATTCCGCTATGTATTTTCTCGACAATAATGATGCGCTGAATCTCGTAGGGCCTTTCGCTGATGTATTTAGCACCAGCGACTTCACGGTCAGCTTTTATTTCCGACCGACTCCACAGAGCAGCCAACAAAATGCCTCACAACTCGTGATGGCCAAGCAAGATTCCTGCAATTTGAACAATGCTTTTTGGGTGCGCTACAATGACAAATTCGGGCGTATTAGTGCAGGCATTAGCGAAAATGATACTTTGCTCGCCACGGTCACATCTGAACTAGACCCAAATGCCTGTTGGCAATACATTACCCTTACGCGTAGCAACATGCTTTTCACACTCTATGTGAATGGAATATGGCGTGATGCGCGAACATCTGCTGCACGGATAGACCTCACCAATACTACCCCGCTCGTAATCGGCGATCCCGTTTGCCCGCTCGATTTGGAGCTAAAGGGTATTTTTGACGAATTGCGCTTTCACAGTAAAGCATTGAACGAAGACGAAATCAAAAAATACAACCTCCGCGCTGACCAAATCCTTACTCGTGACACCCTTATTTACCTTGGAAATTCTTTCCAACCATCTGTTTCACAAATCTGTGTAGGTCAATACATTTGGTCTCCCTTGACTGGGGTAGACAATCCTTCTGTGGCACAGCCGCTCATTACGCCCACCGAAACAACGACCTATAAAATCACGTTCACCTATGATGACGATTGTATCGCCCAAGATACCGTCCATGTAACAGTAGTTGACCCTGCCACGCTGGACTGTAATCAAGTTTTCATTCCCAATGCCTTCACGCCCACCGAAACACCCGGCATTAATGACAAATTTGGTATCAGCAACCCATTTGCTGTAGATGAATTTATTTCCTTCGAGATATTCGATCGCTGGGGGGGACGTGTGTTTGCTGCCAATACCGCACTTGAAACTTGGGATGGCACTACCAACGGCAAACCAGCCAACCCCGGAGTTTTCCTTTATCGTTTGCGCTACAAATGTGATGGTGTGGAAAAAGTAAAAGCGGGTAGCTTGACCTTGCTCCGGTGAGAAAACTTTAGCCCCGAAGCGAACTCAGCAATATAACAGGCACAAAAAGAAAGCCCAAGGCACGTTTGCCTTGGGCTTTTTCACTAAACCGTTTCTATTGTATGAAGCATTAGACTATTAGCCAAAGCTGTGCCAAAAATGAAAAATTTACAAACCGAGGGAAATTTTAACTAAACCTTCCTCAGGTCGAGGTTGTCACGAATGGCAGGAATTTTCACGAATAAAATCGAAAAATTGCCATTTCGTGAAAATTAGTGCCATTCTAGACGACAAATAGGCATAAAAAACCCTGTCAAATATTGCTACTCAACAGGGACAAAACAAAAAACAAACACTATGAACAAACACTAAGTAATACTCAGTTAAATTCTTGTTTCAGCAATTAGAACATACCTGGGATTTTCTCAAGGGGTCTAGGTGTGGGAACATTAAGGGAGAGCAAATGTAACCGAATTCCATCCTCTTGTCAAGCGTAAATTTTTATTTTTTGCTCATAAATGACTAATTTTAAAATAATCTATTGAATGCTCCCTCAAAAATACTCCGAGCAAATTTTGACCCAAAGCCAGAAAGCCGCCTCATCTTTGCCCGCTTTTTAGTCAAAACATCCCGTTTTTAGGCTGAACGGCAAGGTTCTAAAAACGACACCATGTCCAACATTTCTACTACATTCGTCTGGGTCACCCTGCTTTTTTCCACGGCTTGCGGTCAGACAGACGAAGAAGCCGCCCGCGCTGCGATCGCCAAACAAACCGAGGGCACCAAAACTGTTCCAGATGGTATGGCCGTTTTCCGTCAAAAATGTGTCTTATGCCACGGGTCCGATGGTACGCTTGGCATCAATGGCGCAAAAGACTTGAGGCAAAGCATACTCACGCTCGAAGAACGAATCAATATCATTACCAACGGCAAAAAACTCATGACGCCCTTCGGCACCATCCTCAGCCCTGAGGAAATTCAGGCTGTGGCAGAATATACCCAAACCTTCAAAAAATAAATTTTGATGCAGAAAGATGCCCTCGTTTTAGTCACTGGTGCTACAGGGTTCGTAGGCTCCTATTTAGTTCGTTTGCTGTTGAATAAAGGCTACCGAGTTCGTGCACTGCGGCGAAAATCGAGCAGCCTTACTTTGATCGAAGACGTGGCCGACAAAGTAGAATGGGCAGAGGCAGATGTAACGGATTTGGGTGCGCTGGAAGACGCTTTTGAGGGTGTGACCCATGTATGCCACTGCGCCGCAGTCGTTTCGTTTCACCCAAAAGACGGCGGCAAAATGTTGAAAATCAACGTGGAGGGAACTAAAAACATTGTTAACCTCTGTCTGGATTTTGGGGTTAAAAAATTGGTACATGTAAGTAGCATCGCAGCACTTGGGCGCGCTCCAAACCGTCCACATCTGGATGAATCCTGCAAATGGGTAGAAAGCAAGGCCAATAGCCGCTACGCCCTCAGCAAGTACGGTGCCGAAATGGAGGTGCAACGCGGCATTGCCGAAGGTCTTTCCGCCGCGATTGTCAACCCATCGGTGATTGTCGGGAGCCAGTACTGGGATAAGGGTATGGCGGGCTTTTTCAAAAAAATTGACGAGGGATTAAAGTTTTGCCCGAACGGAGGCTCAGGCTTTGTAGATATACGCGATGTAGTGCGCTTCATGGTGCTCCTCCTGGAAAGTGATGTTTCCGGCGAACGTTACATTTTGAACAGCGATAACCTCTCCCATAGAAAGTTTTTTGGCATGATTGCCAAAGAATTAGGCGTTCCTCCACCGCCCATCACCGTCGGGCCGTTTTTGGCCGAAGTGGCCTGGCGTGTCGAATGGTTGAAAGAAAAAATCCTCGGCACCACGCCACTCGCTACCAAGGAAAGCGCTCGCGCCAGCGTGACGAATTACACCTACGGGAATGAGAAATCGCGCGCGGTTTTTTGGTTTGAGTACTTGACGATGGAACAGACGGTAAGGGATACGGCGGCGCAGTATTTGGAGGCTAAGGGCGAGGGGTTTGGGGTGAAGTTTTTGGGGTGAAAATTGGCGGGCGCTCCTAAGGAACGGTGTCAAAACAACTTCCCAATTTGATGCCTTTCTTTTGCCGCCATCCATCCTATCTTTTTCGTTAAATAGCCCCACTATTCGCCTCAAAAGATAGTTGGCTAACGCCAAAATAATTGGCCTGAAATTGGAAAGTTGTTTTGACACCGTTCCTAAGCATTTTTGAATTTCAAACAAATTATCTTAAATTTGTTTGAAATTTGTCTTTAACCAATGAATACTGTCTATTTCCAAAACTTGCCTAAACATCTTTGCCGCCATCTCTCCGAAGCACGGATCAGCATCTCCGCTGCCGTATGCTGGTTTTCGAACAAAGACATTTTTGAGCGTCTGCTCGAACGCCTCCGATCAGGAGTCAGCATAGTTCTGTTACTGGAATACGATAGTCAGAATATCCGCGAGGGTGGCCTTGACTTTCAGCAGTTTATTCGTCTTGGTGGCCAACTCTGGGCCTGTCGTGATAGCGGGTTGATGCATCACAAATTTGCACTCCTGGACAATCGGCTGCTGCTCACGGGGTCTTTCAATTGGACGTATAATTCCAACGCCGAAAATCTGCTGGCAACGGAGGACGAGAGGACATTGGCAGCATTTCAGGAAGAATTTGACCGCCAAAAAGCCACAGCCCAACGCATTTTTCAGGTGCGCCGATGCGAGGCTAAGCTGTTTGCTGCATTCCCTTTGTTTGAAAAAACACTATTCCCGCTCGCTGACTTGCGCAAAAAAATAAGCCATGGTGCGAGTGTTTGGTTGTTCTATATTGGCAACGGGCCAAAACACTGCCCAGTCGTCTTTGCTGAAAACCTCCTTCCATTCGATGCCACCAAGCACCTCGCGGCCTTCTGGACGGCTTTCAGAATGTGGGACGAGGCAATATTCGACGAAGAAATAGAGCGATTAGAACCCTTAATTTCTCCCAGTTCACGAAGAATTTTGCGTCTCTGGGCGCGGCGAATGAAAATCGGCGATCTGGTTTTTGCGTGGAGAAAAAACAATGCTTGTGGTTCCAATGCACTCATTGCCATCGGCATCATTCAGTCGCACCCGCAGCCATTTTCAGGCGAAGGTTTTTCGTCTTTTCGGTCGGTGCAATGGTTGAAAATTATGGAGGAAATGCCTTATTTGCTGCCAGACAAAATCTCTGGGCAGGCAGTAGCGAAGTATAAAGGGTCGGCGCTGCGGGTGTTGCAGGAAGTTTTTGGTGGCTAGTTGGGCACAAATTTTCCAGACAGTACCAAAAAATTATACTTTTTGTTTTCCAGCCGTACACTTTTAGTTAGGTGAAAAGCGCCTCCCAGTTCTTTGAAAAGTTTGAGAAAATTAGTTTGGCGGTTTCCATCGCCTATGAAATGCACTTTTGAGACAATGTAATGGGGCGCATCAAGTCAATCCTATCCTTTCGTGCAAACTCCGGCGGATTCAAGTTTCAAATGCAACAGATTTTAGAGTTTTCCCATCGGCTGATATAGGCTAAAGAAAGGAGGACAACCGGGCTACTTTTGAGTCGCTAAACTTAAAAAAATGCCACGGTTATCCTCGTCTCAAAGCTATAAAATCGAAGCGTTAAACGCTCTCAAATATGGGGTCTTTGAGATTTCGGGCAAGACTGGAATACCGAAGTGTACGGTCAGCCGTGAGTTGTCTCGTCCCGAGGCCTCGGGACAAAAACGGGCGGTATGATGCTTCTCGGGCAGAAAAGATGAGTCAGGCACGTCGTAAGCGGGGCGCATATAAATTGAAAGGGCAATCTCTCCGCCGCAATCGACTTTGCGGTCAACCGATGTGCGGAGCACGAA
>CAZPTQ010000008.1:0-48535 GCA_964589365.1 uncultured Saprospiraceae bacterium | reverse complement strand
GAATAAAGACTTTTTTTGAATTTTCTAATCTCCAAAATCCGTGTCTCATCCGTGTCATCCGTGTTCCCCTCCCACACAGGTATCACCTCAAAAACCCCATCGCCACGCCCCCATCCACATTCAGCGCGTTGCCGGTTGATTTATTCAACAGTCCCCCGACGAAAGCAAAACAAGCGTTGGCAATGTCTTCTGGCAAAATGATTTCGTTCAGCAAGGTCCGTTTGGCGTAGAAAGCGGGCAGTTCCTCTACTGTAATGCCATACGCTTTTGCGCGACCCTCCGCCCAGCCGCCCGACCAGATATTGGAACCCGCAATCACCGCATCGGGGTTTACCATATTTACCCGGATATGATCGGGGCCGAGTTCCGCTGCAAGTAGTCTTGTGAGGTGTGCTTGTGCTGCTTTCGCAGAACCGTAACCCGCGTTGTTGGGGCCAGCCACCACAGCATTTTTGGATACGATGTTCACGATATCGCCGCCAAAACCTTGTTTGCGCATCACATCCACCCCGGCTTGGCTGACAAGGAATTGGCCTTTTACCAGAATATCGTAGAGTTTGTCCCAGTTCTCCTCCGTGTGTTCGGCAATGGATTGGGAAATGCTGATGCCCGCGTTGTTCACCACGATGTCTATGCCACCAAAAGCGAGGCAAGCGGTTTCGAAAGCGGATGCAGCAGATTGAGTATCCGTTACATCCAGCGGAATTGCGATTACGTTGTCTTTCCCAAAATCTTTTAAAAATTCGGCTTTTGTCTCCTCTAAGCGTTCCGTATTGAGATCGTTCAGGACTATGCAAGCCCCTTCTTCCGCAAATTTTCGGGCAATTGCCTTGCCAATCCCACCCGCCGAACCGGTCACCAAAGCCACCCGACCTGTCAGGGGTTTTGGCTTTGGCATTCGGGACAATTTAGCCTCTTCCAACAACCAGTATTCGATGTCAAATGCCTCCTGTCTTGGAAGTGCAGTATATTCAGAAACAGCCTCCGCACCGCGCATCACATTGATAGCATTGGTATAAAACTCCGCGGCCACGCGGGCGGTCTGTTTGTCTTTGGCAAATGTGAACATCCCCACGCCCGGCCACAGGATGACGACCGGATTGGGGTCGCGCATGGCGGGGCTGTTTGGCCGTTTGCAGGCTGTATAATAGTCGGTATACATCTGGCGGTATGCTTCGAAAGCCGGAGTCAGTTTTTCTTTGAGGTTTGAAACATCGGACAAATCCTCGTCAGGTTTCAAATCGAGCACCAGCGGACTGATTTTAGTGCGCAAAAAATGGTCGGGGCAAGAAGTGCCCAATGGTGCCAGTCTTTCCAGATCATTTGAATTGATGAATTGCAACACCCGCACGTCATCGGAAAAATGTCCAACCATGCGGGTTTGGCTGGAACAAAACCCACGTAGAATGGGGGCAAGTGAAGCGGCTTGTTTTTTAGATTGGGGCAAACTTCCCGAAAGTTTATCCCGAGAACTCGGGGAGGGAAGTTGAATTCCAGTCTTAGGGCCGCCAAAAACAGCGCGTGTTTTCCCTTCATATTGCTGCAAAAATTCCGCACACATCTCGATGACTTCCAAGGTGTTTACATAACTCTCGTACGCCGTATTGCCCCAAGTAAACAAGCCATGCGAACCGAGCAGAATGCCCCGAAGCGGGATCCCATTTTTGGCATTTTCTTCCAAACAATCCAGCAATTGCAAACCCAAATCGAAACCCGGCCGCTGCCATCCTACCCAGCCAACAGTGCCACCAAATAATTCGCGGGTAATACGCTCGCCATCTTTTGCAGCAGCAAGGGCGATCGCCGCATCGGGGTGCAAATGGTCTATGTGTTTAAACGGCAAAAAGCCGTGCAAGGGCGTATCAATCGAGGGCGCTTTGGAGGCGAGGTCGTAGATACAATGGTTGAAAAGTTCGACCATTTCGTCTTCGTGTTCGAGGCCGCGATAGATGTTTTTGAGGCTTCGCAAACGCTCGACGTACAGCGCGGCCAAACCACTGCGCTTCATGGTGCCCAGGTCGCCGCCGGAACCTTTGACCCACATTACTTCAACTTCGTTTCCGTTGAGTGGGTCATTCGCTTGGGCTTTGCAGGAGGTGTTGCCGCCGCCGTAATTGGTGAGGCGGAGGTCGGCGCCGAGCAAATTGGAGCGATACACCAGCAGCGCCACTTCATCACCGGCGAGTTTGGCAGCTATTGACTCGTCCCAGAAGTAGGAGACGTGTTGGAAGTTTTTAGCCATTTTCAAAAGCATTTTCTCTATTTTTGCTCAAAATATGAGGCAAATGGATAAAATTATTAGTCTTGATCAGCTTGATTTGGTAAACGGTCAATACAGTTATGCTGACTACCTTACTTGGAAATTTGAACAGACGGTGGAACTCATCAAAGGCAAAATTTTACCAATGGCAGTGCCGAGCCGAAAGCACCAAGATATTTCACGGGAGTTGAACGGCAAGTTTTATGAACATTTTAAAAGGCACGATTGCAGATTTTACGCAGCACCATTCGATGTCCGGCTTTATGACCAACGTAAATCTGCCCAGGCCAACAAAGACGTATTCAGTGTAGTCCAGCCTGATATTTGTATCATCTGCGATTTGCAGAAACTGGACGATAGGGGCTGTTTGGGCGCACCTGATTTGGTCGTCGAAATCCTCTCGCCCGGCAATTCATCAAAAGAAATGAAGACCAAAAAACTGCTGTACGAGGAAAATGAAATCTCCGAATACTGGATTTTTGACCCCGAACACGAAACTGCCTTTCAATTTCACCTCACTGAAACGGGCGTTTATAGCCCCGCCACCATTTATGTCAATGATGACATTTTGGACTGTGTCATTTTCCCCGATTTAAAAATCAATATGAAAGATATTTTCAGGCTTGATGCTGAATAGCTCAAAGTATTCTTGACAGATTTTATCCGTGTCCCATCCGCGTCATCCGTGTTCCCATCGCACACGGATGACGCGGATGGGACACGGATTTTTTTAATTCATCGAGTTTCCCCAACCCACCAACAACACCGACAACAAAATTACCCCCACACCCAGCAATATCGTGGCAAACGTGCGGCGGCTCACGCCTTTCCATTCCTTCAAAAACAAGCCCCAAGCACTGGAAACAAGGATGATAAAGGCCATGTGTAAAATCCAGGACGAAGCACCGTTGCCCATCTTCGATTCGCCCATGCCGTAGAAGAAAAATTGCATGAACCAAGTGGTGCCAGCCAATGCCGCCCAACCGTAGTTGTTGAGTAGCGCTGACTTGCGATTACCGTAGTCACCGAAACTTTTGTTCCTGAAATTCAGCAACATACACCAAACAAAGTTGGTTGTCAGCCCTCCCCAGAGCAGCACTACAAAAATCACGTTGTTCTGAAAAAGTGGGTTCGCCCCGTGTTCGATGGCTACTGCCGCCATGTCCTTTCCGGCCTCAATCCCAAAGTTGAAACAAGCAGAAAGGATGCCCGAAATGGTTGCAACCAAGAGGCCTTTGCTCAAATTGAACTCAGCAACCCCTTCTTTTTTGGTCACATCGTCCAATTCTTTCTCTTTCAACATCCCGGCTCTGCCACAAATGGCAATGCCCAGCAAACAAACGGCCACCCCGAACAAAATCAATTGTCCACCAGCATTATTGATCATCTCCCCGATGCCCACTTTCCCAACCACGGGACTAATCGCATAGTAAATGGACGGCACCAAGGCCCCAAACGCAGAGCAATAACCCAGCGCGACACTCATGCCAAGGCTCATGCCCAAATAGCGCATCGCCAGTCCAAAGGTGAGTCCGCCGATACCCCAGAGCAATCCAAAAAAGTAGGTCCAAAACAAAGTGCCGGCATCAGTGCTGCGGATGATACCCATAAAATCAGGCACGGTCAGAAAGGCGGCTACGAAAGGTACAATAAGCCAGGAAAACACGCCCCCCACGATCCATGCGCTTTCCCAGGACCAACCCTGAACCTTGCGAAAAGGGACGTAAAAACTGCCGGAAGCAAAACCACCGATGAAGTGAAAAATGATGCCGAGAAGTATCTGCATAAGTTGATTTTTTATCCGTGTCTGATCCGTGTGATCCGTGTGCGAATGGAACACGGATCACACGGATGGGACACGGATTTTTTAGTTTTTGACGCTAAATGAGTATTTACCGGAGCCAGTTTTCAGTACTACGTAGCCGTTTTCAGTGCCTGTGATTTTTATTTCTGGCAGACTTGGCAATGGTTTCCCGCCTTCTGTAATAGTTGCTGCATCTGAACTGGGCACTAAGATGGTCGCAGTAGTATTAGGCGGTATTTCCACATCAAGGGTCAGGGTTTTTTCATCGCGCTGCCATTTACTGGAAGCTGTCCCATACAGGGTTTGCAGTGTTGCCGAAGCCTCGGCGAACCCTCCACCCGGGTGTGGCTTGATAAGCAATGATTTATAGCCTGGCTCGTCCGCATCAAGACCTGCCATGACCCGATACATCCAATCGCCGATAGCCCCATAAGCGTAGTGGTTGAAAGAGTTCATGGTGATCGCCTGAAAACTGCTGTCTGGTCGAATACCGTCCCAACGCTCCCAGATTGTAGTAGCTCCCATTGTGACTGGATAAAGCCAGGACGGGTAGGTTTTTTGATTTAATAAGGTGTAAGCCAAATCATTGTAACCGAAACGGGTGAGCACATGGCAGAGGTAAGGCGTACCGAGAAAGCCCGTGGTTAGGTGGTTATTGTAACGCTTGATGTTTTCCGCCAGGTTTTTAGCTGCTTGCTCGCGTTGATTTTCTGGCAACATATCGAATTGCAAGGCCAACACATACGCTGTTTGTGTGGGCGAAAGTGGCCGGCCATTGGGCGTGACGTATTCGTTTAAATAAGCGGTTTTGATTTTATTCAACAATTCGGAATATGCAGCCACCTCGTCCTTTTTGCCCAAAACCTGTGCTGCATTGAGGAGCAACTGGGTAGAATGGACGTAAAAACATTGCGCAATCAGATACTTGTCCGTAATAGCCGAGCGTCCGTCATTGTCGTCTGCTCTGCTGTAAAAAAGCCAGTCGCCAAAGTGCTCCCCGGTGTTCCAAAGATCATTTTTGCTTTGTGCCCGCATATACTCGACCCAGGCTTTCATGCTTGGGTACTGGTCTTCAAGAATGCGCCGGTCGCCATACGCCAGCCACATATTCCAGGGAATTATAGTAGCCGCATCCGCCCAGCCAGCAGACGCGCCGTTTCTCGGACGCAGCACGTTAGGTATCACCCAAGGCACCATACCATCGGGTTGCTGGTCGGCGGCAACATCTTTCAGCCATTTGGCAAAGAAGTTGTGTGTGTCAAAATTGAAGGTGGCAGTTCGGCTAAAAGCCTGGGCGTCACCTGTCCAACCTAGGCGTTCGTCACGTTGAGGGCAATCGGTCGGCACGTCGAGGAAATTGCCCCGTTGACCCCATTGGATATTTTGCTGCAACTGGTTGACGAGCGGGTCAGAACAGGTAAAATTTCCCGCTGGACGCATGGCTGAATACAACGCAACGGCGATGATGTTTTCAGGCTTTAACTCACCTGGGTAACCAATCTCGTCCGCCGAAGCTTTCGCGTAGGTGGAGACTTTCGCATATCGAAAACCATGAAAAGTGAAATGTGGCTCAAATTGCTCTTCACCGCCACCTTTCAAAATCCAAGTATCGGTACACCGGGCGGCACGGAGGTTGTCGGTGTAAAAATTTCCATGCTTATCCAATACTTCGGCGAATTGTAGTACCACGCGGTCGCCGCTTTTGCCCTTCGCTTTCAACTCGACCCAACCTACCAGATTTTGTCCGAAATCGGCCACGAGTTCACCCTTAGGTGTGCGGAAAATTTTGATTGGCTTGAAGATTTCATGCTTTCGGATAGGTTCATTATAGGTGCCAATCAAGTTTTCTTTTGAAAAATCTTTCACGGCTACCTTGCTCCATTTCGTGTCATTAAAACCCGGAAGCGACCACCCAAGTTGCTCTAAACGAGCATCATACGTCTCCCCATGATAAATTTCCGAATAGCGAATGGGGCCATCCGTACTATATTTCCAGTTGTCGTCTGAGCCGATGGTTTCGCGGCTGCCATCGGCGTATTCAATTTCCAATTGAAAAAGCAGCGAGATATCCGAACCATAAAATCCGTTGACGTGTGCCCAACCGATATTCCCGCGCCACCAACCATTGCCAAGGGTGACGCCGATGGCATTGGCGCCGTTTTTCAATAGATTTGTTACATCATAAGCCTGGTATTGGAGGCGTTTTTGGTAAGCAGTCCAGCCAGGTGTGAGATAATCTTGCCCGACCCGCTCACCATTGATATGTGCTTCATACAATCCATGTGCGGAAATGTAGGCCGTGGCGGTGGCGATTTTTTTCTTTGTAGCAAATTGCTTGCGGAACATCGGGCTGGGTTGAGTGGAATCTTCCGGTGCAGCAAGAGAAATCCATTTTGCCTTCCAATCAGCCGGACCCAACAACCCCATTTGCCAGAAATTTGGCTCGCTCCAGGCCGACACGGTTCCAGCATTGTCCCAGACCCTTACTTGCCACCAGTATTTTTTACCGGATACCATGGCCGGGCCATTGTACGGAACCCAAACGGAGGCTTCTGACTGGGTTTTGCCAGAGGTCCAGAGCAATTTTTTGCCAGAAACAAGATCGTGGGAATTGGATGCCACGCGAATTTCGTAGGCAGTTTGAAGCACATTTCGGCGTTCAGAAGCAAGTTGCCAGCAGAAGCGCGGCTGCTGGATGTCGAGGCCGATTGGGTTACTCAGGTTTTCGATCCGGGGATTCTGAACGCTCACTTGGGCTACCATAATGTTGCAGCAGAGAAGCAGCGCAAAGTGCAAGTGTACGAGGCTAACGGGTCTCAGCAGATGAGGGTGGACATTGGAAATGATTTTCAATCGCATCATTCAGATTGTGTTAAGTAAGATAATTACCTGTTGCATTCAGATATCAATTGCAACGTTAGCGCAAGTCTTCGAGTTTTCAAACAATCTTTTACAGACAATGCTAAGCCCAAACGTTCTGGCAAGACAAAAAAGAAAAAGGCCCCGGCGCTCTTTTGCCCCGGGACCGGTTTCCCTTGTATAATCTCATGAAAATTTTCGAATCTGTGATCAACCGTTCTTCATTCATGCTCGCGTTGTTCTCTCTGATTGATGATACAAAGGTGCGGGCATTTCGGGCAGCCGGGTAGGACAGCAAACAGGGGTTGGTCGCCCAGTAAATTCAAGGCGTTTTTCAGGCTTATTTATTGTAAGATATTGATTTTGTGCAGTTTAAAACGCTAATTTAGGAGCATTTCCACCCTTGCACATCTCAGGAAACGTACGTTTTGGATACTTTACGGCGTAAAAAAACCGCGTAGCGGTGCCATTTGCGTAGGCACAAAAAAAACGCGGCGCTCGTTTGCGCCGCGTTCGGATTTCCCGTATATAATCTCATGAAAAGTTTCAGTTCCGATTGTCAATATTTGGCTCGCTGTTTCTCTGTCACTGTCGTTATTTCTTATTGACAGTACAAAAGTGCGGCGGGCCAGGCCGCATGACAAAGACATATTTTAGCGTTTGTTGAAAATAATTATAAGGTGATCGGCTTAAAGATTTGAGCGTTTTTTTCAATTTTAGCCAAAAAAGGATATTTTTTTGATTAAACAGAAAAAAATCATAGCGACACACCCTTATTTTGTTGAAATTTATTAGCACAAAACATTTCTTTTTTTCTGAAAAAAAATTTTCGATCAAGAAAAACTATGCATAGCGAGCAAAAATAAACCGTTGTGTCGGAGCGGCGCAAAGGATTTGAAAAGCAATTTTTTGCGTTCCTGCGCCATTTCTTCTACTTGCTCTTTTTTCACAAAAAAAGCGGTGTACCTTTGAAGCCTACATCTAATCTTATCCCATTTAATTGACCGGTTCAGCCGTTCATCTCTAACAACCTGTTTTTCAACATCTAACGTCCGATGAAAAGAATGTTACTTGCTCCTGTCCTCTCCACACTCTGCACTTTGGCTACGGCCCAAATCACCGTTACCAATGCCACTTTCCCTGTTGCTGGCGACTCGCTGGTTTATGCGGTAGACAATGCGCCTCTTGGCTTAAGCCCCGCCTCTGCTCCAGGTGGCAACCAAGTATGGGATTTTAGCACCTTGCAAAAAGACGACAACCTTTCTGTAGTCTACCGCCCTGCAAATGCGGGCAATCAGGTGGCCAACTTCCCTGGTGCCGATCTGGTAATTACAGGTCAAACTGGAGAGACGTATTTTAATGTTACAAACACAAAATTCGAAGCATTGGGATATGCCGGTGCCGACCCTGCTGGTTTTGGCCTGGATGTGGTGACAAAGTTTTCGCCCCCAATCGTGGAGCGCAAATCACCGATGAATTTTTTTGACATCAACAGCCAGTCTTCCAATCTCAGCCTGACATTCCCCACAGACCAGCCGCCTTTGGACAGCGTTTTTTCCAACCTTCCGGTTAACATTGATTCTATGCGTGTGGCAATCACCACCAATCGTCTGGATATTGTAGATGCCTGGGGCACTGCTTCCATCCCTGGCGGCAGCTACCCTGTGCTCCGTCAAAGACGTACAGACTACACGACCACCGGTATTGAAGTGTATGTTGTACTCATCCCTGGCTTTGGTCAATGGATTGATCTGTCAACCATTATTGGCGGCGGCGGTGGCGGCTTAGGCGATTTTTTGGGTACCGACACGACTGTAACCTACCGTTTTTACAACGACGTGGAAAAGGAAGAAATCGCCATTGCTACCATGAGCAACGATCTTTCAACGGTTGAGTCCGTGCGATTTAAAAATATCGTCACAACCCCGGCGATAGAACCAAAGATCTCCTTTTCTGGTGGAATTCAGGCATTCCCCAACCCTGCCGTTGAATGGGTGCGCTTTGACTGTGTGAACTTAACCCCGGGCGAATACACGCTTAAAATATTCAATATCATCGGCAAATTGGTGTGGAAAAAGAATTACGCACTGGGCGGAACGAGCTCGTTCCGCGTCGAATTGGACGATTTCAAAAAAGGGACTTATATCTACAGTCTTGTGGACAAACAGGGCAATTCAGTAGGAACCAAGCGTTTGGTGGTGCTGAAGCCTTAAAGTGATGAAGTGATGAAGTGATACATCTAGAAAAGTCATTCCGGTTTTAGGGATGACTTTTCTCATTTTTGCGCCATGTCTTCTGATGTTTCAAAATCCTGGTGGGCAAATATTTTGCTTTACGGCCTTTCTTTGGGACTGTTGCTGGCTGCACTGCAATTTTCCCAATATCGCTTGCTGACCCTTGGGAATGCCGAAAAATGGCACATAGGGCTTGTGGCCGCTCTTTTTGCTGCAATAGGCATTTGGGCAGGCAGGAAACTGATCCAAAAAAATGCTCCGCCCCCTTCCTTTGTTGTTCCTGAATTCCGCCCAAAAGAGGAGGTGTTGGAAAATCTCGGTATCACACCCAGAGAACTGGAGGTATTGAAGCAAATGGCTCTTGGACTGAGCAACCAGGAGATCGCAGACAAACTGTTCGTCTCGCTCAATACCGTAAAAACACACAGTTCAAATGTGTTTTCTAAACTTAGCGCACTTCGCCGCACACAAGCCATTCAACGGGCTAAAGAAATGGGGCTGATAGCTTGATTTGGGAAAGTGTGGCACACTTAAAAAGGTGTGCCACACTGAAAAACCCCCTCCCTCAAAAGGGTGATATTGTACCTGAATCTTGAAATCACCCAAAAGTGTGAGGGCTGAAACGGACGAATACACTTGGTTTGCAGCAGTTTTTCACACAAAATTTCCTTTTTTATGAAACAAACAATTCTTCGTTACGGACTTCTCTCTGGTGCAGTAGCAGCCGTGCTCATGGTGGGCACTTCGATGTATTTCAATTCCACCATGGATTTCGAAAATGGCCAATTGTATGGCTATGCAGGAATTTTACTCAGCATGATCTTTGTGTATTTTGGCGTACGTTCTTACCGGGAGCAGGTGAATGGGGGTGTTTTAAGTTTTGGTAAGGGCTTTCAGGTGGGCCTGCTGATCGCCATCGTGTCTTGCATTTGCTATGTACTGGCCTGGATGGTGGTATCTGAGACGTTGATGCCCGATTTTATGGACAAATACATTGAGCACAGCTTGGCTCAAATGCAGCAATCTGGTGTAGCACAAGCCGAAATCGAGCGGCATAGTGCCGAGATGGAGCAATTCAAAGAAATGTACAAAAACCCGCTGATAAAGTTTGGCCTGACGTTTCTGGAGCCGTTCCCGGTGGGCCTTTTGGTGGCCCTGGCTTCGGCGTTTGCGCTAAAAAAAAGTGCTGCGTGATAATTTATCCGGGATTAAAAAAGGATGCCACGGCCTTTGTTTGGGTCGTGGCATCTTTTTTTGTCAGGAAAGAACTCTTCATTTCACTACACTTGCCAATGTTGGTCGAAAAGCGAGCCTGGTTTACTGTCAATCAGTGCTTTATTTGCTGTCTTTTAAATTGCCGATAACGACACGGCAGGCTATTATTTCAATGGCATTTTCAAACTAATGTTTATATGAAACTTCTACACTTTCCCCTCTTCATTTTGTTCGCCTTTGGTATTACGACGGCAAGTTCCGCTCAAAACCAGAACATCACATTCCGCTCCAAAATCTCTTTCCCCGGCCAAACTGTGGCCAATATCTGCGGGTGGGCTTCGCCTACTGGACAGGAATATGCCCTGGTGGGTGCTTCCAAAGGACTTGCCGTGGTGGACGTGACGAACCCCGATGCTCCCGTACAGATCGTGCAAGTGCCCGGCCCCGACAATTTTTGGAAAGAAATCAAAACCTATTCTCACTACGCTTATGTCGTTTCGGAAGGCGGTCAGGGGGTACAAATCGTTGACCTCAGTGCCTTGCCTTCGGCTGCCCTGCCCATGAAATTTTATAAGGGAGACAGTACTATTGCCGGCCAACTTGACCGGATACACGCGCTTCACATTGACGTTGCAAAAGGTTTCCTGTACACTTACGGTAGCAACAATCTCTTTAATGGCGGTGCATTGGTCATGAGCCTGAGCGACCCCTGGAACCCCACTTATGTGGGCAAATTTGATGCGCTTGGCTACATACACGACGGCTATGTTGACAATGACACGCTCTATGCCGGACATATCAACGCAGGCTTGTTTTCCATTGTGGATATGACAAACAAGGCTGCTCCTGTACTGCTCAATACCCAAACTACCCCGACCAACTTTACCCACAATACTTGGCTTTCAGAGGATCGAAAAACCATTTTCACCACCGACGAAACAGGCAATTCGTTCCTGGCCTCTTACGATGTGAGCGACCCTTCAGACATCAAATTTCTGGACAAGATGCAGACCAACCCCGGTTCTGGCAGCATCGTTCACAACACCCATATCCGTGGAAATTACGCCATAACATCCTGGTACACAGAGGGCGTGAACATTGTGGATGTGACAAATCCAAACATTTTGGTAGAAACCGGCAATTACGACACCTACCCACAGGGTTCGAGCGGCTCGTTCGATGGTTGTTGGGGGGTGTATCCATATTTGCCATCAGGTAACCTCGTTGCAAGCAATATTACCCCGGGAGAACTATGGGTACTCACCCCCACTTACCAACGGGCTTGTTATCTGGAAGGAAAAATAACAGATGCCGCAAACGGACAGCCGCTTGCAAGCGCCATCGTAGAGATTGTGGGTGTCAGTACGTCGGAGAAAACTACGGGCGCGAACGGGCTTTATCACACAGGTCAAGCCCAGGCTGGCATTGCGCAGGTGCTCGTGACCAAATTTGGGTATCAACCTGAGTTTGCCTCCGTCAATTTGATCTCTGGTGAAGTGGTCACACTCGATGTGGCGCTCACGGCCGCCTCCAATTACACGATTGGCGGACAAGTACAGCGTTTGAGCAATGCTGCTCCCATCCCCAACGCGCACGTGTCCATCATTTCGCCCGATGCTACTTATGAGATTACGACAGACGCCAACGGGCAGTTTAGTATTCCCAATGTGGTGGGCGGGCTATATGATATCGTGGCTGGAGCCTGGGGCTACCGTTACAATGTGCAAAACCAGGTCGTGAATTCCAACCAGCAAATCGTGCTGGAACTGGAAGCGGGCTATCAAGACGACTTTGTGTTCGACTATGGCTGGCAGGAAAGTGGCAGCTCCGCTGAAGGAATCTGGGAACGTACCGATGCTCCGCTTGCTGTGATTTTCAGCGGTTTTACGCTCGCTCCAGGGGAAGATGTTTCTGGCGACGTGGGCTTTTCCTGTTATGTCACGGGAAATTCTTCTCCCGATATAGATGTTGACGATGTGGAAAGCGGCACCTCTATCCTCCATTCCCCCGTTATGGATTTGAGCGGCTATTTGAACCCAAGAATTTCAGCTCGGGTGTGGTGCCTCGCCGCAAATGTTGCCCAGCAATTTATGGATTCCATCAAAGTATATGTCAGCAACGGTACCCAGGAAAAACTCGCGTGGAAGCGCAAGGGCGACAACTTTGACTGGCAACTGATGGAGTTTGACCTGACGGATTTTGTGCCACTCAGCAGCACGATGAGCATCCGGGTCGTGTGTTTCGACAACCCAACTGGTGCCATATTCGACACTTATGAAGCTGCTTTCGATCAATTCAACGTGCTCGACCAGCCGCTTGGCACGACGAATATGGAGCAAGCTGCTATGCTTTCGGCCATGCCTAACCCTTTTAATGGAACGACCGTAGTTACTTACGAAAACGTTGAAAAACAAAGCGTTCTGAAGGTTTTTGACCTTTCAGGACGCATTGTTCAATCGTTCGAACTTGAGGGAGATTCGGGACAAGCCACCATTGGAAGCGCACTATCCAAGGGTGTTTACTTCGTCCGAATTGAACAGCAGGGACTGGTTTCTAAGGCTTTGAAAGTGGTAAAGGTGAATTAAGGCGTTTGAACATTAAAATATTTATCACGCAACGACGCAACGTTTTGAAAATCAAGCACCTAAAACGTCGCGCCGTTGCGTGATATAAATATGCCACGTACTTAAACCCAATACTGACTCAAAACTTCATAAATTTCTCCACCAATCGGTGTTCCCCAGATTCTATTTCGAGGAAATAAACGCCTCGTGGCAAATGCCCCACACCTGAAAACACTATTTCAGCAGTGGAGGAATGGGCATCTGGAAAGGCAATGGGCCTGCCAAGCAAATCCAATAACCGGACCCTCATTCCGGGTTTCGGTCTGGAAATTTGAACCGAAAAATGGTCGTTGAATGGATTGGGAGAAATGGTAAGCCCGAAAAAATCGGCAGGTTCAGCGACCGAAACCGTGGGCAGGTCACCGTTGGTTTTGCGGCGGTAAACACCATCTCCGCCCATAAAAAGTTCATCTTCAAAAAGCGCAAGCAATGATGCTGATTTGCGCCACAATCCTTCCGAAAATGGCTGCCAACTCGCGCCAAAATCTGGGGAGAAATAAACCCCGTTGTTTTGAAGCGCAACAAAAATCGTGTCGCCAGACATCTCGATGTCGCTCCAAAAACCATCTTCATAAATACCGGTCGTTACGATCCTGGGGTATTCATTCCAGGATTGCCCTCCATTGGTGGAGACAAAATAATGGTAATCAAATTGGGTATTTTCGAGCGGTTCGGTGACGATACATACATCGCCTTTTACATAAAATGCCCCGTAGTACGACGGATTAATAGAAGGTGTTGGGGAAGCTAACGGCACAGGCGTATTCGCAAGCGAAACAAATGACTGGCCCTGCACATCCCATCGGTATATCAAACCATCCTGTGTCAGCAAATAAAGTTGGCCATTGTGAACATCCATCTGTTTGATGTTGGTGGCAGGAAGAATGGGATAGAGATATTTCCACGTTTTGCCCATGTCATCGGAATAACGGACTCCATCAATACTGCCGAATAAAAAATCGTCCCAGCCAAAAATGCGGTTGCCAACCAATTCTATCCGCCCGATACTCCAAATATTGTCGCCACTTTCGTCCGTCGCCCATTTAAAAGATTGCCCGCCATTGTTCGAGTACCAAATTTGACCCGCCCAGGCAGAAACCACCAAATTGTTTCCGCTTGCCACCACGTCCTTTACTTCTTTTAGTTCATATTCTGGTGCAACAAGTGTCCAATGATGCTTGTCCGGCAAGAGTTTGTACAAACCTGAAAAAGTGGCGGCGTACAATTGTCCGTCATGCAATTTTATCTGGCTAATCTGGCCGGCGTTGACTCCTGTTGATTTGACCCAAGTCACCCCGTCCGTGCTTTGCAACACCCCGTTGTAAACTGTTGAGCGCAAAAGTTTGTCGCCCAATGAAATCACCCCAAATGCCGTGATAGTCCCTGAAGGTAAATTGCGCTGTTCAAATACCCCGGTAATCGTATCGGACACCCATGCCCTGTAATGCACCTGCTCAAAGGCAAAGACCCTGCCTTGGAAGGGCAGCAACACATCAAAATTGGGATAATCGTCGGCATCGGCAACATACGTTTCCCAAGTAAACCCTCCATTTTCTGTTATACTGACAGAGAAATTTTGGAAGCCATTTTTTACAATAAGCGTTCCTCCTTTTTTATAGGCCAATCCCACGTTTTGAGGAAAAACAAGCAAAGTGTCCCAAGTAAAACCACCATCGGCAGATTCCAGAACGACCGCATTCTTGCTGCGATACATTCGATCTCCATTGGCAATAAACCCGATTCGTTCAGGATGCACCCATTCCCAGGTCATGCCGTGGTCGCCTGAACGGAAGGTGCCGCCGGAGTGTTTTCGGGCATAGACATATGAGCCAAAAATCTGCATATCACTCATGATTGAGTCCCAATGCAAGGCCGCGACCTCCGCCCAGGTAAAACCATCGTCTGCCGATTGGAGATAACGCCTTCCAAGCGACTCATGAATGGCACTTACCAGAACGTTTGGCCCATGTGTTTGGAGCAGTGGGTAGAAGCCCTCGTGCAAATCCGGTACGTCCTCCCAAGTATCGCCACCATCCACCGAACGCCAAACGCCGGTGCTACCTGCAGCAAGCAGCGTATTTTCGGCTTGCTTGAGCTCGTACATCAAAGCACCCGGAGGCCCTTCGGTTTTCAGCCATTGCGCATGCAGGCAAAAGGATGTTGTACAAAAAAGAGTCGCCAGGATCAATTTGGGAAAGTCGTTCGTGTGCAGAATTCTTTTTTTCATTTTAAAGTTGTTTGATACGCATGAATGAGGGATAGCTAGTAGAAATAAAAAGGTTTGAAAAAACGAAAGTAGCGCGAGTTTCCGCAGAAATCTCAATTTTGCGCAGCAAATTACAAAAATGTATCCCGAATCCGTCATACAAGCCTTCCGCCGTAAATTCGGCGAAGCCCCGGCCATTGTCGTCCGCGCTCCGGGGCGTATCAACCTTATTGGGGAGCATACCGATTACAATGAGGGCTTTGTGCTGCCTGCTGCCATTGACCGAGCGGTATGGTTTGCAGTATCACCCAGGAACGACCAAGGGCTTCATTTTCAAGCACTTGACTTAAGAGAAGAATTTCAAGGCGATCTGAAAAACCTGGAAAAATCGTCGCTCGGCTGGCCCAATTACCTGCTCGGCTGTTTTTCTGAATTACTTCGAGATGGCCACCAGACAGGCGGAGTAAACGTGGTTTTTGGAGGAGACATCCCCTCTGGCGCCGGGCTTTCCAGCTCAGCCGCCATCGAGAGCGGAATGCTGTTTGCACTCAATGAACTCTACCATCTCGGCCTTTCCCGCCTCTCACTCGCCCGTTTGGCCCAACGCTCAGAGAACAATTTTGTAGGCATGAACTGCGGCATCATGGACATGTTTGCCTCCCTCATGGGGCACGAGGGCTGTGCCTTAAAACTTGATTGTCGCAGCCTCCAGCACGAATATATCCCCTTGCATGTGCAAGACACCGCCATCTTGCTTTGCGACACAGGCGTAAAACACCAACTCGTAGACTCAGCATACAACACCCGCCGTCAAGAATGCGAAGAAGGGGTGCGACTTTTGCAATTGATCTACCCCACGGTACACAGCCTCCGAGATGTGGATATGAACATGTTGCAGTCAGAAAAAAACCATCTGCGAGCAGTAGTTTTTCAACGCTGCAAATATGTCGTGGAAGAAAATGAGCGCGTAGAATCTGCTTGCAAAGTATTGAAAGAGAACGGTTTGCCAGCCATTGGTTCGTTGTTGTACGCAAGTCACGAGGGTCTAAAAAACGAATATCAGGTCAGCTGTCCAGAACTCGATTTCCTTGTAGACCACACGCCCCACAGCCTTGGTTTTTTTGGCGCGAGGATGGTAGGCGGTGGGTTCGGTGGCTGCACGATCAATTTGTTGAAAAAAGATGCCGTGGAAGGTTTTCAAACCTACATTGCCCTAAAATACCGCGAAAAGTGGGGCCACGACCTTCGCATGTGGGAAGTGAAAATCACCGACGGCGTAGGAATGATGAATGATGAATGATGAATGATGAATGATGAATGATGAATTTCTAGCTTTTTGCGATGTTACTGCTTTCAGACACTCCAAAATACCAAGCAAAGTAACCCAACCTTAGACGTAAGTGTTTTGACGCGGCTGAATGGTACTCGCCGAGGTGGCTGGAAGCCACCGGGCGAGTACCATTCAGCCGCGTCAAAACACTCCCATTCAAAAAAAACATGAACATCCTTGTAACTGGCGGTGCAGGCTTTATCGGTTCACATACTGTAGTCTCGCTCGCTGAAGCGGGCTTTAATCCCGTTATCGTGGACGATTTTTCTAATTCCGAGCCATCGGTGCTGGCGGGTGTGAAAAAGATATTGGGCCGCGACGTGCCCTGTCACGTATTGGATTGCAACAATTATCCCGCAATGCGGCAAATTCTGCGCGATGAAAAAATCAGCGGGGTCATTCATTTTGCAGCATTCAAGGCAGTGGGCGAATCCATGCAGGAGCCCTTGGCTTACTATCGAAACAACCTTGGTTCTTTGCTCACTTTAGTGGATGCCATGCTTGCCGAGCACATATCAAACCTCATCTTTTCCTCATCATGCACCGTGTATGGCGAGCCGGACAGCCCTCCTGTGACGGAGCAAACACCTATAAAGCCCGCAGCCTCCGTTTATGGGAATACCAAGCAGGTGGGAGAAGAGATTCTTCGCGATGTGTGTGCTGTTAAACCATTGAAAAGCCTGTCGTTGCGCTATTTCAACCCGATCGGTGCGCATCCTTCGGCACTTATTGGCGAATTGCCGCTTGGTATGCCAAGCAATTTGGTCCCTTTTGTGACCCAAACTGCAGCCAGCATACGCGAATCGCTGACTATTTTTGGCAACGACTACCCAACGCCCGATGGCACCTGTATCCGCGATTTTATTCACATAATGGATCTCGCAGAGGCGCATGTGGCAGCGCTCAAATACTCCCTAAACCAAACAGAATCAAGTTTTTACGACACCTTCAACCTTGGTACTGGACAAGGGGCCACTGTGCTGGAACTGGTCAAAATCTTTGAAAAAGTTAGTGGCAAGCCCCTACCCTATTCCATCGGCCCCCGCCGGGAGGGCGATGTGGTGGCCGTTTGGGCTGACGTGAAAAAATCGCGCGAGCTATTGGGCTGGCAAACCCGTCGCTCACTCCAGGAGGCCCTTGAAGATGCTTGGCGCTGGCAGCAGCGTTTGGGAGCTGGACGGTAGACGGTTGGAAGGTGGACGGTGGATGGGATGTCTAAAATTGGATGTTTTTATGAATCGTGCAGAAAATATAAGCCGCCTCAGGAAGGAAGAATTCGACCTCTGCATTATCGGCGGGGGAGCGAGTGGTGCGGGCTGTGCCCTCGATGCTGCGTTGCGGGGACTGAAAGTCGCACTGATTGAGAAGACTGATTTTGCTGCCGAAACATCTAGCCGTAGTACCAAGCTCGTGCATGGCGGTGTGCGCTACCTCGAGCAAGCGTTTAAAAACCTCGACTTCGCGCAACTCCGCCAAGTGCGTCACGGCCTCGAAGAACGGCGCATCGTGCTCCAAAATGCGCCCCAGCTTGCCCAACCGCTTGGCCTCGTCACCCCCGTTTTCAATTGGTGGGAAGGCTTGTATATATCAATTGGGCTAAAACTTTACGATTGGTTTTCAAGTCGTCGAACGAAATCGCAAGGCCAACAAGCGAACATTGAGTTCCCCCCAAGCCGCTGGCTCAACAAACAGGAAGCCCTGCAAATGATGCCCGGACTCTCGCCAAACACTCACAGCGCAGTATTATACTACGATGGCCAAATGGATGATGCACGCTATTGTCTCGCGCTTGTTCAAAGCGCTTCCGAAGCAGGGGCAGTAGTGGCCAATCACCTGGAAATCATAGAATTCCGAAAGAATAATCAAGGGCAATTGCTTGCTGCGATTGTAAAAAATCAAGTTGAAAACAGCCAGACGTTTGAGCTGAAAGCACGTCAATTCCTGAATTGCACAGGCCCTTTTGCCGATTCAGTACGTCAGTTGGCAAACCCCGGCCTGCCATCACGCATTCGGGCATCAAAAGGCGTTCACCTCGTATTGCCCAAGTCGGTTCTCAACAGCGACAAGGCCATGCTCATCCCAAAAACCCGCGATGGTCGTATGGTTTTCGCCCTTCCCTTCGAGGGCAGCTTGCTCCTTGGCACTACCGACGAGCCTTATTTCGATCAGGAAAAAGAACCTGTGCTGGAAGCCGAAGAGGTCCGTTTTCTCCTAGAGACTTTTCAGCCTTTTGTTTCAGAAAAAATTGGACCTGAACAGGTTAAAGCAGGTTTTGGCGGAATCCGCCCACTCTTGCAATCCCCAAATCAACAAATCACCATATCATCAAATCACCAAACCAAATCACTCCTCCGCGATCACGAAGTGGAGCGCGATCCAATCTCTGGCCTTATCAGTCTGTTGGGTGGAAAATGGACAACCTATCGCCTCATGGCCCGCGATGCTTTGGACGCAGTTTGCCGCGAATTGGAAATTAGCACGGCGTGTCAAACGGAAAACAAGGCTTTGGTTGGTGCCACAGGGTTTGAAAAGGATTTGTGGAAAAAGCTTCGCACACAATACGGTTTTGATGAAGATATTTGCCAACATTTGACCTCAAAATATGGTGGTCGTGCGCATCTGCCCGCGGCTTTAGCCGACGAAAATGCTGAATTATCGGAACGCATTCTGCCCAATTTCCCATTCCTGAAAGCCGAAATCGTGTACGCCGTGCGCGAAGAAATGGCCTTTACAATCCGGGATTTTCTTGCCCGTCGAATCCGACTCGAATGCTTGGATTGGGAGGCTGCCAAGCTAGCCGCACCGGTGGTAGCAAAATGGATGGGCACAGCACTTTCTTGGTCTCAAATGGAACAAACAGCGCGAACGGAGGAGTATGTTACGCTATTAGATTCCTTTTTACAAAGGTCAAAAAACGCCTGATTCGGTATCAAATCACCAAATCACCACCTAAACAAATCACCACTAACAATGAACGTCTTCCTTGCTGAATTCCTCGGAACCGCCCTACTCATCTTGCTCGGCAACGGCGTGGTGGCAGGTGTAGTGCTAGGCGGCACTAAAAACGAAAAATCGGGCTGGATCGTCATCACCATCGGCTGGGCATTGGCTGTCACGTTCGGTGTGTATGCTGTGGGCCACTTGAGTGGGGCGCACCTGAACCCTGCCGTCAGCCTTGCACTGGCAGCCACTGGGCAATGGTCGAACTTGTTCACACCCAACACATTGCCACTTTATCTTGCAGGACAAATGCTTGGTGCGATGCTTGGTGCGGTCTTGGTGTATCTGCATTATTTGCCACATTGGTCACGCACGGAAGATCCAGGGGCAAAACTCGCTGTGTTCTGCACCGCCCCGGCAATCAGACATACTCCTGGCAATTTTATCAGCGAATTCATTGGAACATTCGTATTGCTGTTTGGGCTCTCTGCCTTGGGCGTGAACCGTTTTGCCGAAGGCTTGAATCCGCTGGTGATAGGTGCGCTGGTGCTCGCCATAGGCCATTCGCTGGGCGGCACCACGGGCTACGCTATCAATCCTGCCCGTGATTTAGGCCCGCGTATCGTGCACGCCTTGCTGCCTATCCCCGGCAAAGGTGGCTCCGATTGGGGCTACGCCTGGATTCCCGTCATTGCCCCGATTCTGGGAGGAATTTGTGGTACGGTTGTGCATCGTTATCTATTGATGTAATCTCTCAGTTGAAATCGCGGATGGGGGCTTCACCGATTGGACGCAGCAACTTACCGGCCACAAAAAAGAGCGGTTTCTTATCAGTGGAATTGGTTTGGAATGGCTGTACAAAATGTTGACTGGATTGCTTTGACATATCCAAACACAACCGCCCGCCGCGCAGAGCGCACGACGGGCGGTTGTTATTCTACTCTTAGCCGAAATGAATTTCGCGCCAATGGGTTTTACT
Source organism: uncultured Saprospiraceae bacterium (assembly GCA_964589365.1). Lineage (GTDB taxonomy): Bacteria > Bacteroidota > Bacteroidia > Chitinophagales > Saprospiraceae > M3007. Next base: position 28,084 of record CAZPTQ010000008.1, on the reverse strand, counting down.
TCACCAACAATTCAAACATAACACGACGGTTTTGCTCACGACCAGCGGCAGTTTTATTGTCTGCTATAGGCTGGGTTTCGCCATAACCTGCGGAATCAATACGGTTAGCAGCAATGCCTTTGCTCACGAGATAATCGTAGCAAGCCTTGGCGCGCCGGTGGGACAGATCGTGATTCATTTTGTCATCGCCAACATTGTCTGTATGGCCACTGAGATTGAGGCTGTACTCAGAGTAGGTATTCATTACATTTACTACTTCGTCGAGCACTGCGTAAGATTTTTTCAAAAGAATCGCCTTGCCGGTTTCAAACTGTACCAGTTTGATGGCGCGCTCAAGTTTGGCCTTATCCTCTTTTTTGATTTCAGGGCAACCGCGCAAAGCAGCAATCCCGGGCTTTTCAGGGCAACGGTCGGTATCGTCGAAGATGCCATCGCCATCCGTATCAGGGCAGCCTTTGTGTGCAGAGTCGCCGCGCTTATCAGGGCAAGCGTCGTCTTTGTCCGCCACGCCATCTCCATCGCGGTCAGGGCAACCCATGGTAGCAGCAGGGCCTTTATCGCTTGGGCATTTGTCATCTTTGTCTGTAATGCCGTCTCCATCGCGGTCAGGGCAACCCATAGTAGCGGCAGGGCCGGCTTCACGTGGGCATTTGTCGCTTGCGTCGGTGATGCCATCGCCATCCGTATCAGGGCAACCTTTCATGGCAGCGATGCCTTTCACATCAGGACATTCATCGTCTGCATCCAAGATGCCGTCACTGTCACGGTCAGGGCAGCCCATTGTGGCGGCTGGGCCTTTCAAGTCGGGGCATTTATCATCGCCATCAGCGATACCGTCGCCATCACGGTCAGGGCAACCCATAAGGTTGGCGAGACCAGCCACGTCAGGGCATTTGTCGTCTCCATCGGCAATGCCGTCACCGTCGCGGTCCGGGCAGCCCATTAGGGTTTCAAGCCCTGGCACGTCAGGGCATTTGTCTTCTTTATCAGAAATTCCGTCGCCATCGCGGTCAGTCTCCCCGAAATACAAAACCAGTCCGAGTCCATGATGCCAGCCTGGGCGGTTCTCTATGGAGAAACGGTATTGCGTTTGGGCGTTTAGGAAAATATTGGGCATGAGTCGAAGATTGATGCCCGCGCCAACCGGGATGTTCCAGTCAAATTCTTCCAGTCCGAAATCCCAGGTAGACCCCATACCTAGATGAACGTTGGGATTTAGGAAGGAGTTTCGGCTACAAAGGTTGTTGTGGATGAGGAGGTCAAGGTTAGCAATCAGGCCATTGCGAGAGGCTTTGGGGTACTTGGCCGTTCCGAGCTTAGCGGGTATCATAATCCAGGTGCCTTTATGAAGACGGCGGCCATAGGAAATCTCCACGCCACGATCTATGGCATCGTCAAACACATTTTCCCAATCTTCCCAGGCGGGTGACGGGTTGATGTAGTTGTTCCACAGCGTTCGAAAAGCAATGGATTGGTTGGGTTGGGCAAGCGAGTCGTTTTGAACCAGCAATAGGGCAAAAACTAAGCAAAGGAAGGTTAATAATTTCTTCATAGAAAGAACAGTTTGGTTATGCTATTTTGAAGATGCAAGACTCAAAAAAAAGAGAATCATGGATTGTTCAAGGCTTAAATTGAACGTGCAATGTTAGCCATTTTCTCAAATACAAGGCTACGAATTTTTATCCCTTCTAAATTTGGCAATATTTGCACGAATTTTCAACTGAAAATTTATGCTCCTCACAACTAGCGGTAGTTTTGTTCCGACAAACTACTCACATCATCATCACTTCATCACTCTACTTCATCACTTCATCACTTAGCGAATGAGTTGGCTCTCTAAATTCTTTTCCTCGTCCATCGGCCAAAAGGTCATCATGTCTTTGACGGGAATTTTCCTCATGTTATTTTTGATCGTTCACCTATTGGGCAATTTACAATTGCTCAAGGACGATGGCGGCGAGGCCTTCAATACCTACGCCTTTTTTATGACCCACAATCCGCTCATCATGATCATTTCATACTCGCTCTATGCTTTCATCTTGCTCCATACGGTGCAAGGACTGAGGCTGTGGTTATCCAACCGTGCTTCCCGCGGCTCAGAGCGATATGCAGTGGGCCACACACGCGGTTCAGAGCGTTCGGCACGTAACATGGCTTGGCTGGGGATCGTAATTTTTATCTTTTTGATCTTGCACCTTTGGCAGTTTTGGCTTCAAATGAAAATGGGCGTTTTGCCTCCTGCTGAAGTAGCAGCCTACGACCACCCGGTTCAAAATCTTTACCTGCCTGTGGCGGAAGCATTCCAGAACATATACTATGTTATTTTTTATGTCATATGTATGGTTGTTGTCGGATTCCACCTTTGGCATGGGTTCTGGTCCTCATTCCAAACCTTGGGGCTTGCGCACCACAAATACACGCCGATTATCAAGGGCATTGGGTATGTATATAGCATTGGTATCTCCTTGGGTTTTGCATTGATCCCGATTTTGTCTTATTTTTCAAAGGATTGACGAAGGATTAAACCTATAAGGTTTTGGGAACCTTGTAAGTTGCCGCAAATGACCCATCCACAATTCACCCCGCCTTCGCCCTGAAGGGCTTCGGCGGGTAAAAAATCAACAAGATTATGGCCTCTGGCTCAATACTCGATTCAAAAGTCCCCGCCGGCAAAATGTCGGAAAAATGGGAGGAATACAAAGGACACGTGGCCCTCGTGGCGCCTAATAATAAACGTAAGATTGACGTGATCGTGGTCGGAACAGGCTTGGCAGGCGCATCTGCCGCTGCTTCCCTTGGAGAATTGGGGTACAACGTGAAAGCATTCACTTTCCACGACAGCCCACGACGTGCTCACTCCATCGCGGCTCAAGGCGGCATCAACGCCGCCAAAAACTACCGCAACGACGGCGACTCGGTTTACCGCCTTTTTTATGATACAATCAAAGGTGGCGACTTCCGCTCCCGTGAAGCCAATGTGCACCGTTTGGCCGAGGTAAGCTCGGGCATCATTGACCAATGCGTAGCACAGGGAGTGCCCTTCGCCCGCGAATACGGCGGACTTTTGGACAACCGCTCCTTTGGTGGCACACAGGTATCGCGCACCTTTTATGCTCGAGGACAGACCGGCCAACAACTCCTCATCGGGGCATACCAAGCCCTGAGCCGCCAAGTAGCACTTGGAACCGTGAAACTTTACAACAGGCATGAAATGCTCGATGTAGTGACTATTGACGGCAAATGCCGGGGAATCATCGTGCGCAATTTATTGACGGGCAAAGTGGAACGCTACTCCGCACACGCAGTAGTGATTTGCTCCGGCGGCTACGGCAACGTGTTCTACCTGAGCACCAACGCCATGATGTGCAACACGACAGCAGCCTGGCGTGCACACCGCCGTGGAGCGTTTTTTGGCAACCCCTGCTACACCCAAATCCACCCGACCTGTATTCCAGTTTCTGGAGAATACCAGTCGAAACTGACCCTGATGTCCGAATCATTGCGCAACGATGGACGTGTATGGGTGCCAAAATCGGCTAAAGACCGCTTGACCGATCCTCGACAAATCGCAGAAGCTGACCGCGATTACTACCTTGAACGCCGTTACCCTGCATTCGGCAACCTCGTGCCAAGAGACATAGCCAGCCGCGCTGCCAAGATCGCTTGCGACGAAGGTCTAGGTGTGGGCAAAAGTGGCCTCGCTGTGTACCTCGATTTTGCCGATGCCATTAAGCGAAAAGGCAAAGCAGCCGTGGAAGCTGCCTATGGCAACCTCTTCGAGATGTACCAAAAAATCACTGGCGATAATCCATACGAGACACCAATGCGCATCTACCCTGCCGTACACTACACAATGGGCGGTCTGTGGGTAGACTACGAATTGATGACCACAATACCAGGTCTGTACGCCTGCGGCGAAGCCAATTTCAGCGACCACGGCGCCAATCGCCTCGGCGCCTCGGCCTTGATGCAGGGTTTGGCCGACGGCTATTTTGTGCTTCCTTATACCATCGGCTCTTATCTTTCAAAAGAAATCAGCACTGGAACAATCTCGACCGATCAACCTGAGTTTGACCATGTTGAACGGCAGGTAAATGATCGTATCGAGCAACTGATGAAGATCGACGGGAAGCAAAGCGCCGAGAGCTTCCACCGTCGCCTCGGTCATATCATGTGGGACAAGTGTGGAATGGCGCGCAATGCAACGGGGCTGAAACAGGCCATATGCGATATACAAAGCCTTCGCAAGGAATTTTGGAGCGACCTTTTCGTGCCAGGCCGCACAGATGATTTCAACCCTGAACTAGAGAAGGCTTGGCGTGTGGCGGATTTAATTGAGCTGGGCGAACTGATGTGCCAAGACGCGCTGACCCGTGAAGAAAGTTGTGGCGGCCATTTCCGTGAAGAACACCAAACCGAAAAAGGGGAGGCTCAGCGCGACGACAAGAATTTTATGTACGTGGCAGCTTGGGAATGGAAGGGCGAGGACACAAAAGCAGCACTGCACAAGGAAAAATTGGAGTACGAGGAGGTGAAAGTTGCACAAAGGAGCTATGAATAATCATAGCAACGTCAAATAACAGTGTAAAACCGAGTAATCATTTTAATCATTTTAAACTTTTTCAACAATGACACTTAAACAAGTAGCAATCAGCCTTTTAATGGCTACACTTGCCTTCGTCGGATGCAAAAAAGACGAAGCCACAACACCAGACCCAACGTTAGCTACGCATGCAATCTTGCCTGGAGAAGGGATTAAAGAGGTGAGAATCGGCGATGCAGTGCAAATAGCGATTGACTTTTTTGGCACGCCTTTACCCACTAAATCGTCTGCTAACGGGGTTTATACGCACTACATCGTCTACACCTCCAAAGGAGCAACAGTGTATTGCGAACCGACCACCAACGCCACTTTCGATCCACAAATGAAAATTGCCCGGATTAGATTATCTGCTCCTTTTGACGGGAAAACTGTGAAAAACATTGGCATTGGCAGCAGCAAAACCGAAGTAAAAGCCGCGTATGGCGACCCAACTAGTTCGAACCCGACTTTCGGTGATGAGTATGCCATAGGGATCACGTTCATTTACGACAATGCAGAAAAAGTAAAGACCATTGACGTAGAATAGTTTCATGTTGATGAGGTTAAGATTATTTTTGCCATGAAGACCCATTTCACACTCCTCGTTCTCCTAATCTGTTTTCCTTTTGGGGATATGTGGGGACAAAAGCCTATTGAGCTCAAAAACCCAAGTTTTGAGGCTGACGAACCCAGCCCAAACAAAGTGCCCACGGGCTGGGTAAATTTGGGCGCCGCAGATCAAACCCCACCAGACATTCAACCAGGTTTTTTTCAGGTAATCATACCTGCACAAGATGGCGACGCTTATGTGGGGCTGGTAGTTCGGGAAAACAACACTTGGGAAGGGGTAGGTCAAAAACTAGACAGGGTTTTGCAGAAAGATTCTTCATACTCCTTTAGTCTTTTTCTTTCCAGGTCAAACACACTTCAGTCACCTACTGCTGAAACTTCTGAACTTAAAAGATTCAATAATCCCACCGTTTTGAAAATTTGGGGCTTTAACACCAAAACCAAAGAAGAAGAACTGCTGGCCGATAGCCAACCTGTGAGCCATTCCAAATGGGTGCGTTATGAGTTTGTGTTGAAGCCAACACTGGCTGATTTTGATGAGTTGGATTTGATGGCCTATTATGCACCAGGATTCGAGCAAACCAACGGCAATTTGCTGATTGACAACTGCTCAGCGATTGAAACAATTGAAAAATGACCCGATTAGTCCTCCTATTTTGCCTTTTAGCCTCAAGTATTGTAGCACAGGAACGCTCGGCTCATATCTTTTTGGGAATGCCTATCGGCACACTTGGTGAAGGGGGCGAAGGGCTAAAGGCTACGCCAGGTTTTGCTATCGGATTGGGTTATTGGTTTACCAATTCAAAAGGCAATGCGTGGTCCTTGGGGGCGGCATTCGGATCGTTCAAACGCAAAAACGAAACACAGAAAGAAACCTTTGAATACCTTACTTTGCGAGGAATGCCTTTCGTGTGGCAGTTGGACAAAAAGAAACACTGGTATTTTGAGGCTGGAATTTTTGGGAATTACTTGTTGCACCAGGAATTTCAAGATAATGGCTCTGTGATGAATTCCACCAAACTTATCCAAAGAACCTACCTAGGTCCAAGTTGCGGTTTTGGCGTTCGACTCGGAGAAGAAGGCAGAAGTCGGATTCTTTTGGGTATTCGTGACGACTTTGGCCTTTTGGGCTTTGGCAAAGGTTCTCCATTGAAATTCAACACGATAACCCTGTTCGCAGGGCTGGAAATTTAAGCCCTCCATATAGACAAATACACGAATCAAACCCGTCAAGTCGGGATAGGCAAATACAACAATATAGATGAAACTCAAACTTAAAATCTGGCGGCAAGGTGGCCATTACAAAGGCGAATTCGTCCACTACGAACTCCCCGATGTGAACCCCGATATGTCATTCCTCGAAATGCTCGACGTGCTCAACGAACAACTCGTGGCTCGGCGCGAAGAGCCCGTAGCATTCGAGCATGATTGCCGTGAAGGCATTTGCGGCACCTGCTCGCTCGTTATTGACGGTCGTCCGCACGGCCCCATGAAAGGCACTACTACCTGCCAAGTACACATGCGACACTACCACGAAGGTGATACCATTGTGATAGAGCCATTCCGCGCTCAGGCGTTTCCGGTCATTAAAGACCTAGTAGTAGACCGCTCATCATTCGACCGGATTATCCAGGCCGGCGGCTATGTGAGCGTTAACACTGGCCAGGCACAGGATGCCAATTCCATCCCCGTTGAAAAAGAACAATCTTCTCATGCTTTTGACGCTGCGGCCTGCATTGGTTGTGGAGCTTGTGTTGCGGCCTGCCCTAATGCCTCCGCCATGCTCTTCACTTCTGCCAAAATAAGCCACCTGGCTCTGCTGCCGCAAGGCCGGGTAGAACGCCAACAACGTGTGTTGAGCATGGTGGCACAAATGGACAAAGAAGGTTTTGGCAAATGCTCCAACGTACAAGCCTGCGAAGCCGAATGCCCCAAGGAAATATCGGTCAATAACATCGCTCGTATGAACCGAGAATTTGTGGCTGCAACGTTCGCATCAGAGAAAGAGATGGCCTGATCCCCAAGGCAATTATCTCTTCTTGAAAGATCCACCATAGAGGAGTGAATTTGCAGATGTTTGATTCCAAAAGAATCATATTTGTAACTTCACCCCTCTATTTTTTTTTCTGTAACCTGAACATGTCTTAACCATGAAAAAAACGCTACTTATACCACTCGTCTTTTCGACTTTTTGTACCGCTTTACTTCCTGCACAAAACCCTGGCTGCGACGGTTCTCGCTACCTGGATAATGTGTTCCCGACTGTAAAAAAATCCACTGTTGTGTATGCTCCCACGGTCAGCCACCTTGGTCAAAACATCAATCTTTCCATGGATGTGTACGAGCCTATGGGCGACAACCTCTCTGCCCGCCCGGTGGTGATACTGGCGCACGGAGGAAGTTTCATCCTCGGCGACAAAAACATGATGCAGCGTTGGTGCGAGCTACTTGCCAAAAAAGGTTATGTGGCGGTGTCCATCCAATACCGCCTTTTTCCCTTTCTCATTTTGGGAATACCCGACTCCACCAAAATTTTTGATACTGCAATAAAAGCAACAGGCGACATGAAAGCGGCAGTGCGCTATTTCCGCGAAGACGCCGCCACCACCAACTTGTTCCGCGCTGATGCTAACAACATTTTCATCGGCGGCTATTCGGCAGGCGCTGTCACAGCATTACACACCGCTTTTTTGGATGCGGATGACCAGGTGCCAAGCTTCCTTCAAACGCTCATCACCACCAACGGCGGTCTTGAGGGCATTAGCGGAACAGCCTCCAACAAAACCTACCCTTCCAAATCAAAAGCCGTCGTGAATATGTCGGGGGGGCTTTATCGCAGTTTTTGGATTGACAGCACCGAATCACCACTGGTCAGCATTCACGGCACTGCTGACGCTACCGTGCCTTATACCTTTGGGCTTGCAGCCAACATCGCATTTCTCGAAGGCAGCAGCCTCGTCCACGCCCAAGCAGAGACGGTTGGGCTATGGAACAATCTCCTCACAGTACCCGGTGCGGGCCATACTGACCTTTACGACCAGGCCCAATGGCAGCCTTATATTGACACTTTTTGGGTGAATGCCACGACATTGCTTGAATCGCTGACATGCGCGACGGTCGGAATTGACGAAGCTGCAAGTTTGTTTGAACAGTGGTCCATATATCCAAATCCTTCATCTGGCGAAGGCTTCAGCATACAATTGCCTGAATTGGGAAACAATGCTGGTCTCTTGGTATTTGACCTGTTGGGAAAAATAGTTTTTCAGCAGCAAAATATTGTAAACCAGCAATTTATGCATCTCAACAGCCTTCCGAAAGGGATCTACCTTGTGCAGGTTTTACATCCTGACAAACGGTTCGCGTTGAAGCGATTGGTGATCGAGTAGCACGAAATTCTTAAAGAAAGGATAAACAAAAACGGGTTTCGATGTGATGCATCGAAACCCGTTTTGCTATATCAAAACCCTAAGGGGAGAATTAGTATTGCCAGAGGTCATGTTCCCAGTTGAAAATCTCGTTCTTGATTTTCTCTGATTCCATGAGCAAGTCTACCCCTTGGAGGTACTCGTCAATTTTACGATCGTACACGTTTGACTCTTTGTAGATGTACGAGGCGAAAAGGCGTTTTTCAAACACATCGTCCCAAGTGAGTTGGGCACTGGTGTTTCCGCCAAGCGCAAAGTAGTTATGCTTTGCGAACATTTCGCGTGCGTGTGGGTAATAGACCCAAAACATGGGCTTCTCGAAGCGGAAGTTGCCCTCGTTGTCGCGAACGTCAATCATCGGCGCGATGCCGAGGATACGAACACGCAGAATAGAAGCCTGCTTATCGAAGAACCACACCTCTTTGAGACGGAATCGCTTCACGTCTTCCCAGTTGATGTCGTTGCGTACGATTTGCACTTTCTCTTCGTAAGTCTCAGGGTCAAAGGTCACCACCGTGTCGGCTTTCGAGAGCATCGAAAGCACATCATCGGTGCTGAGGCGCTTTTTGAACTTCGCGCCATCCTCATCGGTGCTGTATACCGGCAAATCGCCTTTGGTGGCAGCATCCGAAAGGATTTTGAAGAACGGGTCTTCTGGGTAGGCGAACGGGAGATTCATTTTCTCACGCACGTCAATGATACGCCAGATGCGTTTTTCCCAGAAAACGTCGCTTTCGCGGAGGAGTGGGTATTTCAAAATCCTGCGCTCTCCCACGATTTCCTTTTTCACCACTTCGTCAATTGGGGCATCGGCTGGGTCTTCCACCAGCGGTGCTTCCTCTTCAGTGCCAGTGGTTTCGATTTCTTCAGGATCCTGTGCCAACAGCGTCGTCGTCCCGCCAAGCAGGAGGAGGAAGCAAAGGCAAGTCAGTTTCATAAATATTTGCATGACTCGCGATGGGTTTGATTACAGTTAAAAATAGTATGTTTTGTAAAAGGAAGTTTAGAAAGGTTTAGAAGGTTTGAATGGTTTAGTAAAGAGAAACAAATCCCAAAGACTAAATCATTTAAACCCTCTAAACCCTTCTAAACTTGGCAATTAACGAATTTTGAATGCGAGACCACCAAGGTTACGCGCTGCGGCATCACCAGGGCATTTGCATTTGATATCGTCAAAGAAGTATGCATCGCCCGGTTTGGCTTTGCTAATCCATTCTTGCACGTCGCCATTCCAGCGTGCGCCGGAATTTTGCTTTGAAATTGGGTCTTGACGCTTAGGTAGCCAGGTAACCTCGAAGCCAGCTACATCGCATTTTGCGTCAAAGTCAAAGTTTTCCAGAACGGTAGCAATACCGCCTTGAGCTCTGAACTCGCCATTTGCCATCGCTTTGCTGCGGTGCTTGGCACCAAGCAAAGGGGTAGGGTCAGGAATACGCTTTACACGGTAGGTAAACCGCTGCGAAACGCCGGGTGCAGACACGGTAAGCACTGCTTCTCCGGGCGTAGTACCCGTAATTATATGATGGCCGCCGCCTTTATTGGCAACGTTTACACCTGAAGCCGACACCTTAACATCGTTGGAAGAAACGCCCGCAGCCGAAACGGAAATGGGGTTTTCAACACCAATGTAAAATACGTTCATTTTATCCAACTGAACGGCTATGGAACGCTGGCCTACCTCGTACGAGAATTCCTTCTTAACGGTTTCGGTTGTTCCAGTAGTTGGGTTCCGGATGTTAATCGTCACGTTATATTTCTGCTCGCCTACATTACTAGGCTTAGTTTTATAGGTGCCAATTCCATCTTTAAGCGAAACATTATTGCCATTCACGTTAATGCTAACGTTGTCGGTCTTAGAACTAAATGCGCTCAAGAAAACCTCTGCTTCAAATTCTTCACCCAGAATGACATAGTTCTTCTTTGGTGCAACACCTGGAATAAACTTGTCAAACTTTAAATCCGTGCCTTGAACTTTGGTAGCACAGTAGTTCAAAACAGCAGTAGAAGAGTTTTTAGCATCGCTTTGAATTTTGCCCAACAGTGGGAAAACCGCAGCAACAGGCATTTGCTTGAATTTGAATTCCGACCAGTTTTTGGCTTTCGTGCCAGGAGGCAAGGCCTCGACATTCAAAGGCAAAGAAGCGACAGTTATGGGGTCTTCGTCCACAATACCTGTTAATTCGGCACGAAGCGCCATAATTTTCTCTTCTATTTTCTTGCCCAAGCCTTCGTTCACAAACATCCTGGTAGTGATGTCTTTGTTACGGATGTCTTTAGGTTGACCAGGAACCTTTGGGTTGTCGCCACCTGCCTTTGCATAAAGGCTGTCCCGAATACCTTGAATATAGGTCACGAAATCATTGACAACTTGGTTGGATTTAATTGCCCGATTCTTGTAATCTTCCCCTTGAGGACTGGGATAGTCCACAGCTGCTTTTTCAATGGCTGCAGTCAGAGAGCCATTGTTTTTCTCAACAATATCGCGGCTGTTTTTCAAGCCCGTGTCCAAAGAGAAAAAAGCATTCATTACCTCGGCTGACACGTTAAGTGCCAGCAGCGCGGTCAACACCAGATACATTAGGTTGATCATCAGTTGCCGCGGCTCCTTTGGTATTGACATAAGTCTTTAAGTTTTTGATTGTGAAACAGAAAGGATGTTACCAAATTACTTCGGCTTACTGACGACCGATGTTGGCCATAGCAGAAAGCATGTTACCGTATACAGTGTTAAGCGAGCCAAGGTTCTTGTTGAGCGCACCCAACTGATCTTTGTACGCTTTCACGTCTTCGGCAGACTTAGCCATGTCGGACATAGCTTCGTTCATTTTGGTGTAGAAATTGCTCATGGACTTGATCTGATCCGAAGTGCCTGAGAAATCTACTTCTTGCAGTGATTTGAGGGCACCCATGCTTTTAGACATAGATTGCATTTCCGTGAGCATTCCGCCCAATTGGCGCTCAATCACGTCACCGTGCAAGGGAGTTCCCATGTCGGCAGCCGGACCAGCAGTCAAAGGCTGAAGGCGCGCATCGTAATCATCAAGGCCGGGGTACAATTTGTGCCAGTAGTAATCTGGCTCCGGCGGGATGATACCCAGCATAAGGAAGATACCCACTTCAATGCTCATACCAATGATAAGCATTAGGGAGGCACCCTCCCACGATTCGAGTTTGAAGAGTGCACCTGCAAGCACGAATGCTGCACCTACACCAATTGCGAGGTTTTTAACGTACTTAAACCCTTTTGATTTAACGAATGAACTCATTGTTCTTGAATGTTTTAGCAGTTACTGAATGATTTTTGACTGTACTGTTTCAGAAGGTTATTCAAAGGCGGGGCAAAAATAGAAATCAAAAAAGAACTTAATGGCTGAAAATACCAGACAAATTGAAGGCTAGCCTCCACATTTGTCCACCATTGGCAAACCAACGAAGATGCTTAATGATTTTTCTGCCGAATTTTTGGAATGATTTGCCAATGGGCAAAGCGAAGAAAAGAGGATTCAAAAAACGAAGGGCAAAACGCAAGAACTGTTTTTTAATTATATATTAACAGATTTTTCTTGCTTTTTGCCCTTCGCAACCTCTTGATTTAGAAGTCATTGATAGAACGACCAAGGAATGTAAGCACACAACGGAAGCCTATATAGCACTTCGTAGTGTCTTGATATTCGTAGGTGCGGTTTGGTGTTTGGAGGAAGTAGGCTACGTCTTTCCAAGAACCGCCACGAATCACTTTGCGCTTGGCAGTTTTTGGGTCGTCGTCTTTTGCGTCATAGCGAACGTCGGGGTTCAAGTCGTGGATAAAGGAGTAGGAATTCTCAAAATATGCAGATTCCGTCCATTCGGCCACGTTGCCCGACATACAGTATAGGCCGTAATCGTTCGGATAGTATCCGTCAGCCTTTACCGTATAGAGGCCCCCATCTTCGGGGTATACGCCACGCCCGGGCTTGAAGTTTGCCAAGAGGCAACCTTTAGCATTGCGGGTGTAATATGCACCCCAAGGGTATGGTGCTTCCTCACGGCCACCGCGAGCGGCATATTCCCACTCGTGCTCGGTTGGGAGGCGGAAATCTTCTGACATTTCCTCCGTTTCTCCGGCCATGTTCCAGATTTTGGTGCGCCAGTAACAAAAGGCTTTTGCCATTTTCCAGTCAACGCCAACCACTGGATAGTCGTCGAAGGCAGGATGCCAAAAGTAGTTGCGCGACATCGGCTCGTTGTAAGAGTACGAGTAGTCACGAATCCACGTGAGGGTATCCGGATAAATTTTAACCGATTCACGGCGGATAAAACTGGTACGGTTGACATCTTTACCAGCTGGTGCATGTGCAGCGCCCTGCCAGTCGTACCACTGGAATTCAAAAACGAGTTTGGATACATCAAACTCTTTGCGGCCTGCAAAGCGTTCGTTGCCTTGATAATAAAGGTCTTCGAGGGCTCCCTCGCCACCTTCTTCATTGTCGGCCTGCCAATCAATGTCACCACGTGCTTCCCAATCGAGGCTGGGTTGCGGGGGCGACTGGTCATTCTCAGACTCTTCCAACACAAGGTCGAGTTTCCGAAGAGCGAGCGAGTCTACCACCCAATCAACAAATTGGCGATATTCATTGTTGGTGATTTCCGTGTCGTCCATGAAGAATCCCTGGATCGAGATCGTCTTGGGTTGAGAAACCAACGAACGGCTGATGTCTTCATCGCCAGAACCGATGGTAAGTGAACCGGAGGGGACATAAACCATACCGTATGGGTTAATCCCTTTCCATTTTGGACGGTTGGCCACTCCAACTAGTTGACCACCTTCACTGCGGCCGCAAGAAGCGGCCAGTGCTGCAAGAAATAGCAGCAGAAGAAATGAATGCTGTAGTTTTTTCATGTTAAACACCCGTGTTTTCCTACTTAAATATGTTCGGTTTGGAAAATGTGCCCGTAAAGGTAGACAGAGGATTATATTATTTTCGAAAACTTTTCTGAATAAAATTTGGTTGGCCTTGGAACGCGCGCTCTGGTGAAGACGTTGACAAACGCCGTTTTAACTTTTCATTGTATTCAGTAGCAGTTTTTTTAAGGTTTTAATTAAGGAGGCTCAAATGTCGGCTTTTTGTCAAATTTGATGTCTGAAATGTTGTTTTTTTTCAAAAGAAACGTGGGTTGTAAATTACTGGTGGCAGCTTACCCACCCCAATAGGCTTGTTGAGACTATATTGGATCAAAAGTTCATGGCTACCCCGATGGGCTGCACTTAGGGACGAAAGCGGGATATCGAAAGCGTAAGCCAGTGTAGTTTTTTCGTTAAGTTTGAACCCTATGAACAACACAGCGGCATCTTGGGAGGTATTTCCGAAGCCTCTCATGGAAAGGCCGGCAAATGTATTTTCACGCCACCGAGCCATCGCCGAAACTTCTATTTGTGTCTCCTTCAAGTCACTTTTAACTAAACCGGATGGCTTCAAGCTCAGGTTCTCGCCCAAACGAAGTGTGTAGGCCGTGTACATAAAGTAGTGCTGCACCGGTTGCAAGCCAAATGCCCCGTTTCCTTTTTCTTTCAGTTTGGTGGCAAAAACCGGCTGTGCTGACACCCCTATCTCCCATTTTTTAGATTGTAAAAATGCACCTGCTTCAAAAATCGGAGCGCCAGCACCCACTTTGCCAATGGGCAATACCGATTCGTTGTGTGAAAAACTTGGCTCAGCGTAAGTACCTTCCGGTGCGCGGAGCTTTGTACCATCTAGACTGTACTGAAGCCAGCCCGCGCTCAAGCCGAAAGACAGGAGTACGCTCCGGCTCAACTCCATCTGATAACTGTAACTCAAGACTGCTTGCGTGGTATTGTGCGCCCCGATCACATCGTTTTCGACGCGCATGCCAACGCCACTACTGATGGCATAGATTGGCAGGTGAGCATTGATGTGCTGCGTAGCTGGCGCACCAACTAGTCCGGACCATTGTTGGCGGTAAACTCCTGTAGCGACGAGTGTGTTTTCAAGACCAGCAAAAGCCGGATTGTGTGCGTACGGGTTTAAGGCGTATAAGCTGAATTGTGGCACTTGCTGGGCAGCAAGCCAGCCGATGCTGCACACATATATAATAAGTGTGTAGTAGTATTTCATGTTCATTACGGTTGTCAGCCCTTTGGGATGGTGAAAGTAAGGGCTTGTCATGGATTTACCAATTCCCAAAATTCTTCGAGGGTCGAAACGGGTCTTTGACAAGCAAAATCACGGCAAACGTAGACCAAAGCATCGGCTGCTCCTGGCTTGCCTTCCAAGAGCGGTAGCGTGTCATTGGGCTCAATGCTGGCGGCGATTACTTTGTTTGGCAAAAATCCGCGCTGGATTTCGAGGGCTTTTTCAAAAGCGTTTTCGCCAATAATAGCAATTTCGTGGATTGGATAGGCTTCGTTTAACATAGCAGTAGCCCAACGCTCAAA
The DNA here is from genome assembly GCA_964589365.1 of uncultured Saprospiraceae bacterium. Taxonomy (GTDB): domain Bacteria; phylum Bacteroidota; class Bacteroidia; order Chitinophagales; family Saprospiraceae; genus M3007. Next base: position 13,074 of record CAZPTQ010000008.1, on the reverse strand, counting down.
CGAGAGGGGATATTTCTCTACTGTTTCGTGCATGGCAGCGAGCATCTTTGAGCCGGCTTCGCGCCAGTCAGGGCGGTCGAGCAGGATGCCCAAGCGTTGAAGGTTGTGCACCATAGTGCTGTTCCCCGATGGTGTAGCGTTGTCGTAAAGGTCTTTTTTTCGGAAAAGAATGTCTGTTTGATTTATGTCTGTGAAAAAGAACATGTTCGATTCAGGGTCGTGGAAATGACCAAAAACATAGTCTGTGCAATCCCCGGCAAGTTGCAAGTATCGTGTTTCAAATGTGATCTGGTAAACATCCACTAGTGCTGCTATAAGGCAGGCATAGTCGTCAAGGAATGCGAATGGCTGGGCAGCGCTGTGCCTCCAACTTTGTTGGCTCTTGACTATTGGCTGTTGGTCGTTGGCTGTTGACGGTTGGCCACTTTGAAAATTTTTCAGCAGAAAATCAATATTGCGAACAGCGGCCTGCCGGTACTCTTCGTGACCAAGTGCCGTGAACGCTGCCGTGTAGGCCGAGGTCATGAGCGAATTCCAACCCAGCAGAATTTTGTCGTCCAAACCAGGCCAGATCCGTTGGGAGCGTCTCGCCAGAAGTTTTTCCGCACAGAAATTTAGCCGTTGTTGGAGCACTTCTACCTTTATATTATGGTCTGCCGCAAATGCATGGCAGGTATATGGTCGCCAAAGAATATTTTTTCCTTCCCAGTTTCCTGCTTCGGTCACTCCATAAAATTCGCAAAAAAGCCCGGCATCTTCCCCAAGTATTGCTTCAATTTCAGATTTGTCCCACACGAAAAACTTCCCCTCCACACCTTCTGAATCGGCATCCTGCGCCGAATAAAAACCACCCTCTGGGCTAGTCATCTCTCGGGCAATGTAGGAAAGGGTTTGTTGGATGACGGTGGACGGTGGATGGATGACGGTGGACGGTGGATGGTGGACGGTTATTTTATATGCCTCTGAAAGGACACTCACGAGCAAAGCATTGTCGTAAAGCATTTTTTCAAAGTGCGGCACGAGCCATTCACGGTCCGTGGCGTAGCGGGCAAATCCGCCTCCGATTTGGTCATAAATGCCGCCACGTGCCATTTTATCGAGCGAAAAAAGCGCGTGCTGGAGGGCTTCTGGGTTCCCTGAAAAGAAGTGCCAGTTCAACAGCCACTGCAATGCCATGGTGGACGGAAACTTTGGTGCGCCGCCAAATCCGCCTTCAGCATGGTCGAATTGAGCGCGCATCTTTGCAAATATGGCTTGCGCGTTCGGAAGGGAGGGTGCTGGACTCCTGGAATCCTGTAGCGCTTGGGAGCTGATAAAGATTCCATCGTTGCGCTGAATATTTGCGAGCAAGCGTTCGGCTTGGTCGGTCGCAGTATCTCGTTTTGTTTCCCAAATATTGGCCAGATGCTCCAGAAGTTGCAACCATGCTGGGCGGTTGTGCATGGGACGCGGAGGAAAATATGTGCCTGCATAAAAAGGCTTTGCATCTGGAGTGAGGAAGCAATTGAGCGGCCAACCTCCGCCACCCGTGAGCAGTTGGCAAGCTTCCATATAAATCGCATCCACATCTGGGCGTTCCTCCCGGTCCACTTTGATGTTGATGAAGTGCTCGTTCATGAACTTCGCAACGTCCTCATTTTCAAACGACTCGCGCTCCATCACGTGACACCAGTGGCAGGTGCTGTAACCAATACTGACCAAAATAGGCTTCTGTTCGGCACGAGCACGCTCGAATGCTTCTGGTTTCCAGGCGTACCAGTCCACCGGATTGTGGGCATGCTGAAGGAGATAGGGAGAGGACTCGTATTGGAGATGATTCATTATTTTTAAACCGCAAAATGTAAAACAGGAAAACAGGAAAATGTAAAATTAAAAGGGGAAAACCGCAAAATGTAAAACAGGAGAACAGGAAAATGTAAAACTGTAATTGGAAACCACTAACTTTGAAAAAATCAAATGCTGAACATGAAAAAATTTGACTTAGAAGATCGCCTTGTTGATTTCGCTGATATGATCATTGATGTGGTCGAAAGCCTCCCGAACTCCAAGGTTGCCAATCATCTTGGCAGCCAACTAACACGATCGGGCGCTGCTCCCGCATTACTGTATGGAGAAGTACAAGGTGCAGAGTCTAACGCCGACTTTTTGCACAAGGCCAAATTAGTCTTGAAAGAACTTCGCGAGACCCAAGTTTGCCATAAAATCATTCGCAAAAGGAAATACATTGACCTATTGTTCATTGAGAAAGTTCTTCAAGAAAACGGCGAATTGGTAGCCATTTTCACCGCTTCTGTTAAAACCGCTTCTCAAAACCAAGCTCGGAGCTAGGCTTGGTTTTACATTTTCCTGTTCTCCTGTTTTAAATTTTACGGTTTAGAACTAAATCACCGCATGCCCCACCGAATCCGGCAAATCGGGTATTTGATCCGCTATTTTTTCGCGTTCACTTATGATTTCTACCAGGCGGCGCGTGGTACGGCGACGAATTTGGCGTTCGAGGTCTTTGTTTGGTTCTTTCAAGATGTACTGGAATTTCATCGCTACCAAGTCCTTTTTTACTTCTGCTACACGCAGGTAATGACTTTCTGGTTTGATCACATCCTGGAATGGACTTAGGGTTTCGATCAGAATTTGCTCCAACTCCTCCACATTTTTCAAGTGCTTGAGGTCAATTTCAAACTCTATGCTCGTCCGCTTTATGTCTCGCTTAGTATAGTTGACCACTTCGGAAATGAGCAATATGGAATTGGGAATGTAAATCATGTCATCATCGTCGTTCAGCAAATGGATGTTTTGCAGCGTGATGTCCGTGATTTTGCCCCGGTGCGAAGCGATGCGCACATTGTCGCCAATGCTAAGTTGGCCCGAAAACGTGATAATCATTCCGTTGATCATGTTCGAGATGTAGTCTTTAGTAAGGATGGCGATACCCGCAAAAACAATGGACAAAGAGGTGAACAGCTGCCGAACATCAATCCGAAACAGCGACAAAAGTCCCACCATCAATCCTACCACCAAAAGCAAAAGGTAAATCTGACCCACTCCTATAATGAAGTTGTCGTCGCGTTTTATTTTGTGGCGACGGCGATACCACCACGTGGTTCCGAACTGAACAAAATCCAAAAACATCAAGAAAATAGCGATGCTCGCAAGTGTGTTCACATAGTAATCGAGCGGTTCGCGATACTTCGACCAGCTGTAATAATGCGATACATCCCACTCACCCAGCCGGACAAGCACGAGTGTGGCGAAAAGAGCAAGTTTGAAGAGGAGGATGAGGTATTTCATAGACGTTGGACCTTTGTACAAGGACGTTGGACATTGGACTGCTGAACAAAAGAAGAACGCCGCAACGCACTTGAACCATGCACTAAATACCTTACAAGAAGAGAACTTCCCGAAAGTTTAATACTTTCGGGAAGTTGCTATATCTGGAATCAAATCGATAGCCCAATTTTATCATTACTGCATCACCGAATCCACCGACTGGAGCGGCAAGCCAAAGGCGTCGGCTACTCCTTTATACACCACTTTTCCACCAACGATGTTAAGTCCGAGTTTCAATTCGGCATTGTCGGCACAGGCTTTTTTCCAGCCTTTTTCGGCCAATTGAAGGGCGTAAGGCAGTGTCGCATTGGTCAACGCAAGTGTAGAGGTGAAAGGCACGGCGCCCGGCATATTGGCCACACAGTAGTGTACCACGTCGTCAATGATATAAGTAGGGTCAGCATGGGTTGTCGGACGGGTCGTCTCGATACAACCACCCTGATCCACCGCTACGTCCACGACCACGGTGCCGGGACGCATGAGTTTTAACATGTCACGCGTAATAAGGTTGGGGGCTTTTGCCCCTGGCAACAGTACGGCACCAACGATGAGGTCGTGTGTTTGGATGAGTTGGCGAATGTTGTACTCATTGGAATATTGAGTGATCACGTTGGCCGGCATTACGTCGCTGAGGTAGCGCAAACGAGTAAGGTTCACGTCCAAAATCGTCACCTGTGCACCGAGACCGGCGGCCATTTTGGCGGCCTGAGTTCCCACGATGCCACCCCCTAGAATCAGCACTTTTCCCGGCGGAACACCCGGTACTCCACCCAGCAACACCCCCCTACCCTTCGCGGGTTTTTCCAAATATTTCGCGCCCTCTTGAATGGCCATACGACCTGCTACTTCCGACATCGGAATGAGCAGCGGCAACTGGCGGTCTTTGGTCTCCACCGTTTCATAAGCAAGGCAGATTGACTTGCGCTCGATCATTGCTTTGGTCAGTTCTTCGCTGGAAGCAAAGTGGAAGTATGTGAAAATCAATTGATTGTCCCGACAACGGGCGTACTCCTCGGCAATCGGCTCCTTCACTTTCATGATCATCTCGGCCTTGGCCCACACCTCATCAGGAGTAGCGAGTATCTGCGCGCCAGCGTCCAAATAGTCCTTGTCTTCAAAGCCGCTGCCAATACCGGCCGTGCTTTGTACAAAGATGGTGTGGCCGCGCCGAGCGAACTCCATGGCACCTGCTGGAGTGAGCGCTACGCGGTTTTCATTGCTTTTTATCTCTTTTGGTACACCGATTATCATGTGATGGCTGATATTTAGATGGTTAGAAAATTTTGTCAAAATGATTCACTGCACCCCGCACTTTGTGATATGGCAGGTAAACGATTTAAGCAGCAAAGGTAGAAATCTCGGGGAATGTCCAATGTCCAACAAGGAATGTCCAATGTCCAATAATCGAGTTTAATTGGACATTGGACATTCCTTGTTGGACATTGGACATTGAAAAACCACTTATCTTCGCGCACTTTTTGGCTGTGGACGATGTGTTTTCGTTGTTCCAATCCAAAATATCACGAATAAAACAGCACGCCGAAGCGTGATAGTACCCACATAAAATATTGATTTTCAATGACTATTGGACAAAACAAAGTGGTGGCCGTCCACTACACCCTCAACGAAGGCACTGCCGAAGGACAACTTGTAGAATCCACCAACGGTGGCGAACCGCTCGCCTTTATTTACGGCGTAGGTATGATGATTCCTGCCTTTGAGGCCAATTTAGCAGGGCTGTCTATCGGCGACACATTTGCTTTTGGTATTCCAGCCGCTCAAGCCTACGGCGAATATGATGCGAACGCACTCGAAGAGGTGCCCAAGCAAATTTTCGAATACGAAGGCAAAATCCCCGACGGTCTCCTCGAAATTGGCAACGTACTCCCGCTCCAAGATCAAGAAGGCAACCGCATGCAAGGCATGGTAGCCTCGGTGGGACTTGATAAAGTTAAACTCGACTTCAACCACCCGATGGCCGGTGTTGATCTCTTTTTTACCGGCCATGTGGAAGGTCTGCGCGATGCAGAACCCTCTGAGATTGAGCACGGACATGTGCACGGAGCAGGGGGGCATCATCATTGAATCTGGAAAAAAATGATGGAAAACAACGAACGACCCGAGCTTAAAGCAAGTCAGCTGGTTGATATTTGGTCTCGCACCATCGTGGCACTTTTGATAGGGGTACTTATCGGGGCGGTCGTTGCATTGATGGGGCCAAGCGCGTTGGAAGAACACATCACGTCGCTCGTTGTTGGCTTTGTGGTACTGGTGGTGTTTTTGGCCGGAATTTCTTTTGTGTTGGTGCAGAACAAGGAAAAAGTGCTGCAACGCCTTTTCGGCGTCAGCGATACCGACCTGGCAGATGTGAAAGAAAATGCCCAGCACCTTTTCCTGAACGCTTGGCATAGGCATTTCCCAGAAGCACAGGAAAATTTCAACCTGCTCTTCACAAAAATCTTCGCTTGGTACTCTTGGATGAGTTTCCGGCGATGGATTTTACTGGTGTTTCAAATGCTTTTTTTGGGGTTCGGGGGCTTACTTGGCACGATGCTTTTGTTTAACCAGAACAAAATTCTCACCAGGCAAAATCAGCTCCTCCAAAGCCAAAACTACCGCCTCGATCAGCAGACTTATCTTCAGGAAGCTGAGCGACGCAGTTCGCTTATTTTCCTGATGGGCAATCTTTTGGATGCCATGGATCGCGAACTGAAAGCAGACATCGGGCAGCCTGGTGTACGAGACCTTTCCCCTCAAATAATTGGTCGGGTAGTGGCTCTCAGCAAAAGCCTGCGACCTTACAGATACCTCGAAAGTGATTCGCTGGTGGCCAGGGAACTCAGTCCGGAGCGGGGCCATCTTCTTATAAGCCTCGTGAACAGTCAGATTGACAACAGTTCGCTGCGCCGAATTTTTCAGTTCTCCGATTTTTCCTTTGCTGACTTGAAAGACGCGGTGCTTTCTGGCGAATACCTGAGCGGCATCAACCTTCATCACGCTGACCTTTCCGGCTCGACGCTGGACGAAACCGATCTTAGCCGTGCCGATTTCAGCGGCGCCGACCTCTCGGATGCGGTGCTCGCTCGAGCGAATTTGCGGGAAGCCCGATTCCGACAGACGAACTTGAAAAACGCCTATCTTGAATCTGCAGACCTTACACAAGCCAATTTTTACGGTGCAAAAATGTGGAGCGTGAATCTTGCAGGAGCCAAACTCCTACAAACGCATTTTACCAACGCAGACCTCTCGGAAGCAAATCTTTTCGGTGCAACAATTCAGCGCACTGGATTCGATCAGGCAATTTTGGATAGCGCAGTCGTGGACAATTACGAATGGCTTGCGCGGCTTCCATCTGTCGGCCAAGACAGCGTGCGAGGACTGAACTACCTGATCTCCAATTATATCGTGGATTCGGTACAGACAAATTTGAGGGTTCAGTATTTGTTGCTAAGCAAGCGAAAGGAATGAGTTGAGTGTTTTTGACAGGATTTACAGGACAAACAGGATGTGTAGCATCGAAATGTCGGCGAAGCCGACAAAAAAATCCTGTTTATCCTGTAAATCCTGTCAAAAAAAACCTCCGTCTAAAACACCTGGTTCACCGCAAAAAACAGCACCAGGTAAATCCATAGCACGTCCAGAAAATGCCAGTAAATCGTGAGCAGGCGAAGGCTCAGGCGTTTTTCAGGGTCGGAAAAATACACCAGCACCGTAACCGGGTCCACCATGTTCTTTTTGGCAGCAAGGTAAAATTGGAAAAGAAAAGGCAGCCCAGCCAAAACGTGTACCAAGTGAACGAACGAAATGACATATAAAAAACCCGTTGTAGTAGAGGTGCCTAAGTTGATGTTTTGCTTAAAAAGCCACCACCACGCTACTGCCTGCATCAGGGTAAAAAAAATCGAGAGCCAAATAGTAAATCGGAGGTTCTGCTGATAGCCAAGTGTGTCGTCGGCCAGATAACAGCGTCGGGCGCGCACCATCGTCCAACTGCTGGCAAGAAGTATTAAAGTGTTGAAAACGAATAAGATTGGAACGCGCACAGGCGGCACTTCATTGGTGACACGAATGTAAACGTATGCCAATGTGAGCGCCAAAAACAGAAACGCAAGGCCGAACAGCAAGATGAACAGCATCACATTTTTGGGATGGAACAGGAATTCGTTTTGCTTAGATTCCATGATTTAGAAAGTGATTAACGCAATCGCGGTTACTGCCAAAGCGACCCCTACCCAATTAAGTCTCGAAAGCTGCTCTCGAAACAGCGTGACAGCCCCAATGGTTGTGACCACAATTATACTGACATTCGCTACGGGAAACACAAAAGAGCCTTCCAGCCCGCTGTCCAGCGCGAAGAGCATGAAAAGCATCGAACCATAATTGGGGATGCCGAGAATGATGCCCGCCGCCACGTTTTTCCAAGAAAATTGAAGTCGGCCAGTCGCCCAACCTACGATTGCAAGGAGCAAGCCTAACACACCCGCCGTTCCAAAAATTGTGATGATGAACGTTGGGTCTGACATGTCGGTCAGCCCTTCATTTTGGACGCGCACGAGCAGCACTTCCAATAAGCCCGCCAAAATCCAAGTGGCGAAGGGAATCCAAAGCAGGTTTTTGGGAGTATGTTCCCCGGAACGGAGTTCCGGAGAGGTTTTTGCCTCGGAACGGAGTTCCGGAGAGGTTTTTGCCCCGGAACGGAGTTCCGGGGTACTGGGCCAATTGACCAAAACAATAGAAATCAAGGCGAACACAATCCCAATAATTTTGATCCAACCCGCCGATTCTTGATAGGCCAAAATGGCAAAAGGCACGGTCATCAGAATAGACATTTTTTGCATGATCTGTCCAATGGTCACGCCAAAATACCGCACTGTAAGCGCTGCCAAATTAAATCCGCTTACAAAAATCAGCCCCAGCACCAAGGCATAAGGCATCCAGGAAGTTCCAAAGTTTTCGGCTTGCACCGGGAAATACCCCAAATGCAACCACCCGCAACAAAAGCAGGTAGCATAGTTGAACACAATGGCCTGAAAACCGTCTACGCCAAAACGCGCAAAAAGTTTGAAAATGAAGCCCAGTAGCACCGAGCAAGCCACCGTCAGCAGGAGGTAAAGCATATTTCACACTAAAATTGACGGCAAAGGTAGCAAGTGTTTTTGGAGCCACTGATTCCACCAATTTGCACGAAAAAATTAGTACCAATTCGTGCAATCAGTTGCAGATTAAAAAACCAGAATATTTTCCTTAAAAAACAAAGAAATAACTTTGGTTAAATTCTACATTTGTGCGGGCAGACACAAGTCTGCTTTAATCTCCACCTTAGTTCTTTAACCCGTTTTCTCATGGTTTTAACTGCTACACCTTTGGTGTCAGTAATCGGGCTTGATATTCTCAACGCATGATTTGACTGACTCTGTACAGCGAGGGTGTCTCAGAACAGGAGACACCCTCGTTCAGAAAGTGCAGCAGTAAGACATAAGTAATCCCGACCGCAGAAATGAGGCTGTTTGGCATCCATCTTTTAAAAAGGCAAACGATGGATTTCAAACAGCCACTACCTTTGCCCGCAAAAACCGGCTTTGCCTACGCTCAAACAACACACTCCATCGCTGAAAACACAGCGGGCAAACGTGCTCAAACTCGCCCGGCTACACGGCCAGCCCGAAATATTCCATTCCATACAAGGCGAAGGCAAAAGCACGGGCACCCCCTCCGTTTTCGTGCGCACTTCGCTGTGCAACCTTCATTGTATATGGTGCGATACGGACTACACCTGGAACTGGGTCGGCACCCGATTCCAACACAACAGCGACTTAAAACCAGGCTACCAAAAATTTGATAAAAAGGATTGGATATCCGAATGTAAGGTAGCATCAGTAGCAGATGCAATTGCAGTTTTCAATTGTAAAAACGTGATACTCACAGGTGGAGAACCCATGCTCCAACAGCCAGCACTCGTGACACTTATGGAGATATTGCGGCATAAATCAGGCGAATACAGGTTTGAGGTGGAAACCAATGGCACCCTCTCTCCCAGTCCAGATTTCGACAAGGCAATTGATCAGTACAACGTTTCGCCCAAATTGGAGAACAGTGCCACCCCGCGCCGATTGCGTGAAAAGCCCGCTGCGCTGCGCTTTTTTGCGGCTTCGCCAAAAGCCAATTTCAAATTTGTGATTGCAGAAAAAATCGATCTCGACGAGGTGATGGGCCTTCTCAAAACTTATTCCATCGCCTCCGAAAAAGTGTGGCTTATGCCCGAGGGAACCTCTGCCCGTATACTCGCCCAACGTCGCAAATGGTTGGTCGAAATCTGCAAAAACCAAGGCTTCCGCTATTCCGACCGTCTCCATGTTCAGATTTGGGGGGAAAAGAAGGGGGTTTGAGGAGTTTGAGAAGTTTGAAGGGTTTGAGGGGTTTGAGGGGTTTGATTCGTTTGAGAAGTTTGATTCGTTTGAGGGGTTTTGCGAAAAAGCGTATTAAATTTGCAGCATTGAAAATATTCTACCCTTCAAACCTTTCAAACTCCTCAAACCATTCAAACAACATACCATGTCAATCCAACTCAGCCAGGCCAAACAGACCGCCAGAAAAATTGGCCGTCGCTTCCTTTGGATAGTATTCGGGGTATTTCTCCTCGTTTGCGTCGGCTACTTTACTTACAGCCAACTTTCTTACTCTGACGGTTATCGTTCGGGCCAGTTGTTCAAAATATCGCGACGCGGCGTGTTATTCAAAACCCACGAAGGCACAATCAACCTTTCTCCCAATGGCATTATGACCGCTTGGGAATTCTCTGTGAAAAACTCGAAGATTTCTGACCAGTTGGAAAGCATGGAAGGCAAACTTGTCCGAGTACATTACATTCAGCGTTACCGGACTTTCTTCTGGCAAGGCGAAACGGAGTATATCGTGGACTCGGCGGAGCTGGTTCAGTAGCAAGTAGATGGTATGAACGATTACTGTTAGCTGCCACTGCTTCATTCCTTATATTTCCCAAACGTCCACCATCCTGCGAGGCAAAACACTAGGGCGGCTAAGGCGGTATATTGTACCCCGAGGGGGTTTTCAGCACTTTTGCCAAAAAGCAGGAGTGAAGGGAAAATTAAATTGGCCAACGAAATACCCACTTTCATCGTAAAGGCACTCACACCAAAAAACATTCCCGCCAACTGCTTCCCGTTGTCCCTTTCTTCGCGCTCCACCTCGTCGCCAATGATGGCATTGGGCAATATCCCAAAAATGGCCAATGGCCCAGCAGCCGCTACGGCCAGCCCATAAAGCAGCCATTCTTTGGGCAATGGTATGTATTTGACAAAAGCCACCACGATAAAAATGACGCCGAACATCAGATAAGCACCCAACATGGCGCGGCGTTTGCCCCATTTATTCACCAGCAAATTCATTGGGAAATAGAGCAGGAAACTCGTGAGGAAACTCATGAGCGAAAAGGTGAACGCCATGCTTTTATCCAGGCCCAACAATAATGTGGTATAAAAACCCACGCCCAACTGTATAAACGTGAGTGCGAGCCAATAAAGCAGGAATGAGGCCAAAAACCAGCGAAAATTGCGGTTGCCAAACACAGCGGACAAAGCCTGACGCAAATTATGGTCGCTAGGCAATTGGCGAGCGTATCGTCGCTCGTTCAGGAAAATCGCGGGCAATAGCATGAAAATCAAGGCAATAGCATGGAGCAACACCATCGTGCTTTGGAAAGATTGCAAAGGTGTCTGGCCTATTTGTTCGAACATACCTTGCAGCACATACGCGCTGTTCCCCAAAACAAAACCCAGCGCCCAGGCCACAGACAAGAGCGTACTGATGAGCAGCCGATCCTTTGGGGTGTGGCCGAGCTCGGCCAAGAGTGCGTTGTAAGGGATGACGTAGACGGCAAAAAAGAAGTAGTACAGCGCGATGACAATGGCCAGCCAAAGGAAATTAGAGGCGCTTTCTGAGGTATCGGGTGGAAAGAAAATCAGGGTGGCAAACAGCGCAAACGGCACTGCCCCCAGCAACATGAACCATCGGCGCTTGCCAAAGGAAGATTTTTTTCGGTCACTCCAATTTGCCACCAATGGATCTATAATGCCGTCCAAGACTCGCCCACCCGCACTCACAATCCCGATCAGCGTAAGCACACCAAATATTGCCCCTTGGTAAATGAGCGAGGGGAACATCGGCTCGCCCTGCTCCGGTGGCATGTAAAAATATACCAGCATATTACCAACCGAAAAACTCGCCAGTGACCAGCCCAATTGGCCCAAAGCGTACAAAATCAACACCTTGAGCGGAGGGCGTACAGGTAGAAGCGATTGAAGGGGGGGAGCACTGAGGGGGAGTCGTTTTGCCATTTGGCAAACGTAGGGCGAAATTTATTTCGCTTCACGTCTTGCGAAATTTATTTCGCTTCATTTCTTGTGAAATGAATTTCGCGCAACTAGGGGTTGGATCAAAAGTTCAGATTGAAAATCTATCGCGGAATTTTATTTTTTATTTCACGAAATCCTATAAGGTTTTTAAAACCTTATAGGATTAAATTGCCCGAAACGCAAAACATTATTTCATGAAAAAAATTTCGAAATACCTTTTGACACAACCCCCTACTAAAATACCGAGCTCCCTGTCATCGTAGTAAACAATTCCAAAGCCTTCATTCCCAGTACCGAATTTCCTTTCGTATTGAGCTCCGGACTCCATACCGCAATACTGTACTGCCCCGGAAGCAAGGCTGCGATGCCGCCGCCCACGCCACTTTTGCCGGGCAACCCGACGGCAAAAGTAAACTCGCCTGCTTCGTCGTAAAAGCCACAGGTCTGCATCACAGCATTAAGTCGCTTGGTTTGACTGGAGCTGAGCAGGCGTTCTCCGCTGTTGGGTTCAAGACCATGCTGGGAAAAAATCTGCATGGCGCGGGCAAGTTCGGCACAGGTCATTTCGACCGAACATTGATGGAAATACACATCGAGCACTTGCTCCACGTCGTTGTGCAGATTGCCAAAAGATTTTAGAAAATAAGCCAGTGCGAAGTTTCGGTATCCCGTTTTGCGTTCAGATTCGGCCACCGATTCATTGAAATAAATGTCTTCTGTGCCAGCCAATTGCCGCAAATAGCGCAGGATTTCATCTTTGGGGTTTTCAAATTTTGAAACCAAAATGTCCGTCACCACCAATGCCCCGGCATTGATGAGCGGATTTCGCGGGATGCCTTTTTCATACTCCAATTGCATCAAGGAATTGAAAGCGTTGCCGCTTGGTTCCACGCCCACTCGTTGCCACATATCTTCTCCGAGCAGGCCAAATGCCCTGCTCAAAGTGAACACTTTGGAAATGCTCTGGATGGAAAACTTGGTATGGCTATCTCCAAATTCATAGCATGTGCCATCGTTCAATTGAAGGCTAAAACCGAACTGTTTGGGCGGCACTTTGCCTAGTTCGGGGATGTAGTTGGCTACTTTCCCCTGCCCGAACAAAGGGTGTACCTCGGAGGCAATGTCCTGAATGATGTTGGCATAGTCCATGGTGTAAAACTACGATGGTGATTGGTGGATTGGTAGATTGGTGATTGGTGGATTGGAGGATTGGTGGATTGGTGACTGGTGGATTGGTGGGTTGGTGGATTGGTGGATTGGTGGGTTGGTGGATTGGTGACTGGTGGATTGGTGGATTGGTGACTGGTGGATTGGAAATTGGGGAGTGTTCATAAAACTGTGTCAACTGCTGGTTACACCCCTTACCCCTAAAGGG
>CAZPTQ010000007.1:0-50193 GCA_964589365.1 uncultured Saprospiraceae bacterium | reverse complement strand
AACGGTGTCGAGGCTACGCCCCTTTTATACACACAAACCCTTAAGTCAACGACATCGCCCTTTAGGGGTAGGGGGTGTAACCAGCAGTTGACACAGATTTATGAACACTCCCCTAGTTTTCCACAGATTTATTTTTATTTCAAAACAAAATATTTGAATTTTGCAATCTCAAATAACCAAATCCACCAATCACCAGTCTACCAATCACCAGTCTACCAATAACCGATTTACCAATCACCAGTCTACCAATCCACCTTGTCAAAAACACTCGCAAACGAACCCACGGCCAACGAAGAAAAAGTCGTTGAGAAAGCCCTTAGGCCCAAACTCCTCGAAGAGTTCAGTGGTCAGCGCAAGATTGTGGACAACCTTCAAATCTTCATCCAGGCCGCCAAACAAAGGGGTGACGCGCTCGACCACGTTCTGCTCCACGGCCCACCGGGCTTGGGCAAAACCACCTTGTCGCATATCATCACGAACGAAATCGGGGCAAGCCTCAAACTGACTTCCGGGCCAGTGCTCGAAAAACCTGGCGACCTTGCAGGTCTGCTCACCAACCTTGAGCCGGGCGATGTGCTGTTCATTGATGAAATCCACCGCCTAAATACAGTGGTAGAAGAGTACCTCTATTCGGCCATGGAGGACTATCGTATTGACCTTATGATTGACTCCGGGCCTAACGCACGGAGCATTCAAATCACGCTTAACCCATTCACACTCATTGGCGCTACCACGCGCATGGGCTTGCTTACTTCGCCGCTCCGTGCCCGTTTTGGCATTACTTGCCACCTTGATTATTACGACATCCCGACACTCGAACGCATCCTCCACCGTTCGGCTGCTATCCTGGAAATCCCAATTGCTGACGAGGGCGCGCATGAAATTGCCCGCCGTAGCCGCGGTACGCCTCGGATCGCAAACGCCTTGTTGCGCCGCATTCGAGATTTTGCCCAAATCAAAGGCGACGGCTCTGTAAATGTGGAGATTGCCCGTTACGGCCTTGCAGCGCTTGATGTAGACGAATCCGGTCTTGACGACATGGACATTCGCATACTGACTACCATTATTCACAAATTCAAAGGCGGCCCGGTGGGGCTAACCACGATCGCTACCGCTGTGGGCGAAGAAGCTGGTACTATTGAAGAGGTGCATGAGCCGTTTCTTATTATGGAAGGTTTTATTCAACGCACCCCGCGAGGGCGAACGGCTACGGAGAAGGCTTACAAGCATATTGGGGCGGTGCCGCCCAGGAAGGAGGGGACGTTGTTTTAGGCAATCAACAAACAACCCACCCCATTTCGTGTTCCACCGCCATGAAACTCGTTGTCGCCATCACAGGTTCTTCAGGGGCCATCTACGCCAAAGTGCTGCTCGACCGACTTTTGCTGCTGGAAAATCAGTGGGAAAATATCGGCATTGTCCTTTCTGACAATGCCCTCGTGAACTGGGAACTCGAAATCGGCAAACCTGACTTCTCTGCCTACCAGAAATTTGATTTTTACAAAAAGAACGATTTTTTTGCACCCTTTGCGTCTGGCTCCGCAAAGTACGGGACCATGATCGTGTGCCCTTGCTCCATGGGAACACTCGCCCGCATCGCTACCGGCATAAGTAACGACCTCATCACTCGAGCCGCTGATGTCGTGCTTAAAGAGCGTCGTCGCCTCATTTTGGTCACCCGCGACACGCCGCTGAGCCTCATCCACATCAACAACATGAAAATCGTGACCGAAGCGGGCGGCATCATCTGCCCGGCCTGCCCTTCGTTTTACTCCAATCCGGTGGGAGTAGAGGCCATTGCTGCGACGGTGGTAGATCGTGTGCTTGATCTGTCTGGCTTCAATTTGCCAACTTACCGTTGGGGAGAGGGCGGATAGCTGCCTACTTCCGCCGTGAGAAAATTACCAATTTAGCATTGTTTGCCTCCAATGCCCAGCCTGCCTTTGGTCGGTTTGGAGTGCATTTTGAGTTTTTCCCAGCCACTGTTTTGGAAAATTCATCAAAAAAAGAGATGCTTTGGAAAAAATTTTCATCAAAAAAATATTTTTTTTGGGAAAGACGGCCAGCCTCGACTAAAGTGCGCTTGGAAAAAGCCTGTTTTGGCAGCAAAAACGAGGTTTTAAAGTAATAATGTAACTAATATCTAAGATTGTGTAATGGTTCAGGTCTCAAAAGCCCAAACCTTTATAGCGTGAAAATATCAATCGGAAGACATTCGATAAAAGATTGATTTCCAATAGTAAAACTAAGATTTTGCAAATGCGACGGCTCTGTTTGGAAAAAGTCACGCCCTCTGGGCTTAATTACTAAAAACTAGTTAACGGAAGGTAACAAAAAACCATTAAAGTCATGTTAAACCAAAAGTTTTTCAAAGACTGGCACAGCATTCGCAAGTCTACAGCCCATCTGAACATTTTGTAATCAACTCCTCAAAACTCAAAAACTGATTATCCCATGCGTACTTCAATCTATTTCATCACCCTCCTGCTCTGCACCTCGACGTTCTTGTCGGCGCAGATCTCCATGAAAAACGTGAAAGCCCCCGAGACCATCACGGTCAAAGGCAAAGTGTATGACCAAGTATCTGGCGCGCCACTCAATCAAGCCCAAGTCACGGTCTTCGACGATATGATGATCGCCTCGCTTGCACAAACGGAAACTGATGCTGACGGCTCCTACTCCTTGACGGTGCCAAAAGTATCGCGCTACCAAGTGTTGGCAGAAAAGCCCACTTATTTCAACCAAGAAGTAGTGGTCACGCACCTTGAAGGTGTGCTGAACACTGATTTGGGTATGGGCAGAAAGCCCGGCTATGTCTTTGACATCACGATTTTTGACAAAGCCTTTGAGCACAACCCAATCAATACGTTGCGTGACTGTAAAATAGAAATCTACAACAACACCACGCAACAACAAGAGCTGACCATTGAGCGGCTGCCGAAATCGGCGTTCAACTTTTCATTCGCAGAAGGGAATCACTACACCTTGTTGGTGCGCAAGCCTGGCTACCTCAACCGAAGAGTAGAGGTTTATGTAAATGTGAATGGCTGTATCCTTTGTGTGGACGGCATGGGCATCAAAGAACCAGATGTGGTGCAAATCATGACCCACGAAAACGAAATAGGCCACTTCCTTGGCACGGTTGACCTCGATTCTATTCAGGTTGGGAAACGCTTTCAGCTGAACAATATCTATTATGACTTCGACAAATGGGCCATTCGCCCTGAAGCAGCCAACACACTTGACAAATTGGCTGTGTTCTTGAAAGACAACCCTGGTATTACGGTCGAACTCGGTTCGCATACAGACGCACGTGGCGGCGACGACTACAATCTTTCGCTGTCTGACAAGCGTGCAAAATCAGCCGTGGATTATCTTGTGACTTCGCAAAGCATTGATTTTGAAAAAATTACATTTAAAGGCTATGGCGAAACACAACTGGTAAACCGCTGTGATGACGGACTATCTTGCTCCGAAAACGAGCACCAGATGAACCGTCGCACTGAAATCAAAATTACGGGTATCCTCGACGAAGACCCCCTCTGGCGCAAGTCACTGAAGGAAATAATCGAGGACAAAAACCTATACAAAAAGATCATTGAACAGGAAAAGCGTCAAAAAGCGCTGAGTAATCAATCTAAATGACGTTCGACAATAGAGGTTGGACCATGGACTTAACATCCAATTTCTATCGTCCACAGTCCACAGTCTAAAATCATTAATCCATAATCTTTCACATCATGAACTCTCTCTCAATTTTCAGCAAATACATTGCAATCCCGGCTGCCATTGTGCTGGCTGCCAATTTCACCGCTCAAGCACAGAACCCCGTGGAATCCACCCACATTGACGAAAAGTATGCTTACACGACGGTAGTGTACAAAAACACTGCTGCCACCGATAAGGATGTGTTGTCTTCCCTTGAAAAAGACTTTAGCATAGGCGATGTTGTACGTGTCACACTCGCTCCACCGCCCGCGCCCATCGCGGCTTCAGAGCCAGTATATGCTGACAAAAGCAAGGGTGAAGATGCTTGGATGCCTAATTCCGCTAAATCTGTTGGAAATATGACCGCTGCGTCCAATCTGACTGCTACACCTAAGACAAGTATCAGCACGATTGCTACTTCGCCAAAACCTGCAAAGATTGCAGATAATACAGCAGCGCCGAACCCAATAATTGTGGTAAAAACTGTCGAAGCAACAGCCCCAGAGCCTTCTAAAAACATTGCATCGTTTCCGGTTCAAGGCCAAAAAGTAGCGGCCACAGCTGTCCCGGCGACTTCAAACACAGGGACAAATCTGAAATCTTCCACTTCCGGGAAATCGGCCAAAGCGCACAAATCCTCCAAGAAGGCGGACAAAAAAAGTGGGCAAAAAAAGAAATTAAAAAACCGCAAGCACGGAAAACAGCGTTATGCTTGCCCTAAATTTTAAGGCTAAATAAAACAAACGGGCCTCACGATGTTATCGTGAGGCCCGTTTGTTTTGACCCATAATACATCTTCATTTTTTCAGTGCAGCCACGATTGCCGTAAAATCATCGGCTTTAAGGGATGCCCCGCCTATTAGCCCCCCGTCAACATCAGGTTGAGAAAAAAGATCGGCAGCATTTTGGGCATTACAAGAGCCCCCGTAAAGAATCGGGGTTGCTTCGGCCACAATTCTGCCATATTTTTTTGCCACAAGGACGCGTATGGCATGGTGCATCTCTTGCGCCTGCAGGCTGGTTGCCGTTCGCCCAGTACCGATGGCCCAAATAGGCTCGTAAGCGATGACGACCTTTTTGAAGTCCTCTTCTTTTAAGTGAAAAAGACTGGTTTTCAATTGTTTAGCAACATAACCAACGTGCGTGTCTACTTCGCGGATATGAAGTGGTTCGCCACAGCAAAAGATGGGGCGCATTCCCCTTGCCAGCGTCACATTCACTTTGGCAGCCAACACCTCGTTCTTTTCCTTGAAATATTGCCGTCGCTCGGAATGGCCGATGATGACAAATTCGCAGCCAACGGAAGCGAGCATATCCGCTGATACTTCTCCTGTGTAAGCACCTTTTTCTTCTTGGTGGCAGTTTTGCGCAGCAAGGTGGAAGTGTTTGCGCACCTTTAATAATTTGCCGAGCTCACGCAGATAAGGATACGGCGGAGCTATGACTACCAGGCCGCTCGGTTTCTCTACTTTTTCTAGAATGGCTCTGACTAGTTCAAGGCCTTCCTCGAGGGTCTTGTTCATTTTCCAGTTCCCTGCTATTATTTGCTGACGCATGGATTGGTGTATGTTTTGGAAAAAAAGTTGAGCGCGAAGATATGAATGCTCCAGTACTAAAAAGCGAGCCGCTTCCCGATTAATCAGGGAGCGGCTCGATGCTTATTGATTGTAAAACGAATTTCGGAGATAATTATCTGCCCACGGTCACTTTCACGAACATCGCCTGTCCATCTTCTGCCTGCACACGGAGGGTGTAAAAGCCGGCGGCAATATCATCGTAATCAAACGCGCGAAGCATGTATCCGGTGCCGAATTCAGCTGTTTCGCGTTTGATCCGCTGTCCAAGGGCGTTAAAAAGCGTAAATTCCAGCTCATCTTGTGGCAAGCCGCTCATTTCTACAGTAAAGTTGCCAGTATTTGGGTTCGGAAACAGTTTGAACCCTTTTAGCCAAGCAGCTTCGCCTGTGCCAGAAGAGAGCGTAATGGTTTGCTCAATAATCGTAGTGCCACAGTTGTTGGAAGCGGACAGAGAAACGGTGTAAGTGCCTGGAGCAGCATAAGTATGCGTAGGGTTTTGCTCGTTGCTGGTATTCATATCACCAAAATTCCAAGCATACGAGGTAGCATTCTGCGAAGTGCTCACAAAATTTACGGTTGTTTGGTTGGACAAGTAACTGAAACCAGCAGTGGGGGCAGTTTGTACCGTAATATAGGCTTGGAATACTTTGATCGAAGTGCCAAATATGTTCGTCACCTCTAAAGTGACGTCATAAGTACCTGCGACAGTATAACCAACCATAGGATTCTGAACGGTGCTTGTGCCAGGCGTTCCTCCCTGGAAGGTCCAATTCCATGCGGTTGGTTCACCAGCAGATTCGTCTGTGAATTGAGCCGAGAAGGGCAAACAACCGACCGTGTTGTTAGCGCTGATATCTGGAACAGGTGGAGCACCTTCTATGACAACTGTTTGGGTTGCCGTGACAGTACCGCATTCATTTGTGGTACTGAGGGTAATAATATATGTACCGATTTGGCTGTACGTGTGGCTTGGATTTGCTTCTGTACTTGGGGCGCTGCCATCACCAAAATCCCAGGAATAGGAAACGCCATTGGAAGAAGTATTGGTAAATACAGCCGTAAGACCGCCAATCTGGTATGTGAAGCCTGCTGTAGGACCAGGGTTTACGGTAATGGTAGCCGTGCTGGTGCTGCTGCCTGCGCTATTGGAGGCCGTGAGCGTTACAATGTAAACACCTGCTGTATTCCAAGTTACACTTGGGCTTGCCTCCATAGAAGTCGCTGGGGTGCCCCCAGGAAAAACCCATGCAAAAGTAGTTGCGTTACTGCTCGAAGTATTGGTAAACTGAACCGTAAACGGTGCACAACCTGTCGAACCGCTTAAGTTAAAACTTGCGGTGGGTGGAGTTACAATTGTAACTGTTTGTTCAAAAATAGTGGAACCGCAGTTATTTGTTGCCGTCAGTGTCACGGTGTAAACCCCATCGTTTGCATACGTGTGCGTCGGGTTTTCTTCTATGCTGCTACTTTGGTCGCCAAAGTTCCAGACATAGGAAGTAGCGTCAACCGAAGTATTGGTAAAAGTGGCTGTAGTGCCATTTACACTGGAGTTAAATCCTGCGCTGGGGGCTCCGTTTACGGTAATAATACCTGGCTGGGTAAAGGAGCTGGTACTCCCGCCTATTGAAGTGACTATAAGTGTCACGTCATAAACACCAGGTGTAAAATATTGAACCGACGGGTTTTCCTCGGTCGAACTGCTCGGGGTTCCGCCTGGGAAATCCCATTCCCAACTTACAGGATCGCCAGAAGAAATATCTGTAAAGTTGACCGTCAACACTGCGCAACCGCTCGAAGTGCTCATCGAAAACCCGGCGTCTGGTTCAGTTGTGATGACCACATTTTGCGAAAAAGTGCTGGTACCACAATCGTTTATAGCGGTCAACACTACGGTGTAAGTACCGTCTGTGGTATAATCGTGCGTTGGATTTGGATCGTTGCTGCTGCCACCGTCCCCAAAATCCCAGCTGTATGTAATGCTGTTGGAGGAGCTGTTGATAAAGCTCGCCGTCAGCAAATTAACCGTGGATGAAAAGTTGGCTGTTGGGCCACCGCTCACCACTATGATCTGGGAGAAAGTGCTGCTTCCTGCGTTATTAGAAGCAGTAAGCGTTACAGTGTAGATGCCCGGAACAGCATACTCAACACTTGGAGGGTTCTGAGCGGTCGAACTGGAAGGGGTTCCACCGGGGAATTGCCAATCAAAACTGGTCGAGTTTGTACTGGAAGTATTGGTGAATTGTACCATGAGGGGCGCGCAACCGGCAGTGGGAGAAGCCGTAAATCCAGCGGTTGGTGCTGACGTAACAGTCACTGTTTGAACCTTTGTTGTCGTGCCGCAGGCATTGGTAGCGCTTAGTGTGACGGTGTATGTCCCATCCATGGCATAGGTGTGCGAGGGGTTAGTCAGCGTACTGCTTCCACTATCACCAAAGTCCCACAAATAAGAGGTTGCGCCAATAGTCGTATTGGTGAAGGTTACAGTTAAGCCGGAGGTGGCAGAAGTAAATCCTGTCACTGGCGTGGTGTTCACCACAATGTAATTGGTACGGATGGAAGTATCCCGACCAGAAGCGTTGATCGCAATCAAAGTTACAGAATACACCCCTGGGGTGGCATAGACCACAACCGGGTTTTTCAGAATCGAACTATCGGGCGTTCCTCCTGGAAAACGCCATAAAAATGAAGTGGCGTTTGGAGTGGAACTATTGTTAAACTGCACGGTAAGCGGTGCACAGCCACTTGTGGGCGTTGCTGTAAAGTTTGCCGTTGGATCAGTTACGATTGTAACCAATTGAGAATCATTAACGGTACCGCATTCATTTGTCGAACTCAGGATCACCAAGTAGTTGTAGATACTGTCATGCGCTGGGTAATCGTGAACCGGATGCGCCAGCGTGCTGCTATCACCGTCGCCAAACGTCCAAAGATAGGAGCTGGCGCCGACAGAGGTATTTGTGAACGTCACCGTGGTGTCGTTACTTATAGCGTATGTGAAACCTGCGGTTGGAACACTATTTACGGTAATGGTGGCCGTAGCGGTACTGCTTCCATTGGCGTTGGTTGCAGTCAATGTTACGGTGTATGTTCCTGCTGCATTATATACTACCGTCGGGTTTGTAGCCGTAGAAGACGAGGGGGCGCCACCAGGAAAATCCCAACTATATGAAAGAGCACCCGTGGAGTTGTTGGTAAAATTCACCGTAAGCGGCACACAACCGCTCGAAGGATTGGCAGTGAAGGACGCAGCAGGAGGCCCCGAAGATATAATTATAACACTGCTGGTTTTAATACTGGTGCCACATGTATTCGTTGCTGTAAGCACCACATCGTAGGTGCCAGGGTCAGAATACGTGTGTACTGGATTGACATCTGTACTGGTGTTCCCGTCACCAAAATTCCAGAGGTAGGTAACCCCGCTGCCAATTGATGTATTGGTAAAAGTAACCGTTGAACCGTTCACAACTTGGGTAAAGTTCGCAATAGGCGCAGCACCCACCGTAATATAGTTCGTGCGGGTAAATGTATTCGAACCCGAATTGTTGGTCGCTTTGAGGGTTATAGAAAACGTACCTGCGAAGGCGTACAATACAGATGGATTGGCCAAATTAGAAACCGAAGGTACTCCACCCGGAAACGTCCAAGTGTACGTTGTGGCATTTGAAGAGGATTGGTTGTCCATCAATACGACAAGTGCTGCACAGCCAGTAGTTGGGTCGGCAGTAAAATCTGCGGTTGGCGCAGTATTTACATTGATTGATTTTGTTGATGTGCCGCATATGTTTGTAGCGGTCAGTGTTACCAAGTAAAAGCCCGCATTTGCATAATCGTACACTGGATGTTCGTCAAAACTTGCCCCCCCATCACCAAAATCCCATTCATAAGCAGTAGCATTGGTAGATGTATTGGTAAAAGCAACTTGCAAGCCGTTGACTAAAGAGGTAAAATTGGCCACGGGGAGCGGCATAATTTCTATTACTTGCGTAAGCGAGTTGGTTCCTCCAGTGCCCGTAATGGTAAGTGTCACGTTTTTCATCCCAGGTGTATTCCATGTCACCACTGGGTTTTGCAGGGTGGAGCTTGCTGGAGACCCACCTTGAAATGTCCAGGCCCAACCTGTTATGGTACCCGTAGATAGGTCTGTAAATGTGACAGGCTGGTTTTGGCAGCCAGGGTTGGGAAGCCAGTCAAAATCAGCAACGAGCGGTGGAGGCGGTGGCCCACAAGTTTGGAGACACCCACTATTAATTTTGGTTGTTATGTAAGCATTGATGGAGCCTACCGATTGATCACTCCAAGAGGTGCCCTGTGAAACAGAGGGACACATGATGTACTCAGGCGGCGGACAATTCGCGTCGTGGCCGCTGCTCCAGTTGTGGCCTAACTCGTGCGAAGTCAAGACCCGCAAGCTATTTCCATTGCCCGTGTAGTCTTGCAAACAGTGATACTTGTTGCTGTTGCAAATGCCGTTCAAATAAGCTATACCTACGGTACCTCCATTAAAATCACGGTTGGTCCAAAGTTCGCCGTTATCAAAATTTACGCCAAAATTCCCTGCGTTGCCCCAGGTGCGAAAACTGGCGAGCAATATGCCGGCATCCGTTGAATTCGACCAAGGGTCGCTGCCCGTAACGACGAACTGTGTAACGATGACGTAAACAATATCATGATTGAAATTGCCTGTAAAGTCTCCTTGAACATCGTTTAGCACGCCAATATTATGGTTCTCCACAGCAGTGGTTGACCCATATTTATCAAACATGGAAAAGTCAGAAGCAATGGCTATTTCGAGCTCATAGCATGCCGAGTTCTCCGCTTCATTGCCTTTGATGGTTTCTTCCAAATGTTCCAACTCCATCTGCTCTTCCGTCATCCCACAGGCATCGGGCGCCAGAGTTGATGCTGCACTTTGGTGGTAAAAAACAAAAAGATCTCGTTCGGCATTCGGTTCATAATACCACAGCGGTTCGATATAATAACGATCTGAACCTTCTTCTACGTAGCCATATAGGAATTCACCGTTAATTGTTAGCCGAAGATTTCCACCACTGTTTAGTTCGTAGCCCTTGTAAGCAATGTTGCGTTTTGGGTAGGTGGTAACGATGCCCTGGGGTGTTTGAACCTGCAAGGAATAATTTTCTGTAACAATCCGACTAGGTGTTAAGCTTAACCGCCATTGGTGTGTTCCAATCTGAAGTTCTGCGGGCGTCGCAAGATTGGATTTCACATAGTCTTCGAGCAATTTTGCATCAAATTTAAAAACCTGATATTGGCTAAAATTTTGTGCCAACGCAGGCGATGTGTGCGCTTCCACTAAAGCATTAAATGATTGAGCACCAAGAAATGCTGAAGATTGAAGAAGAAAAATTGTTGCTATACAACAAAACAGGCGTAAGAGCTTAGCCATAGACTTGGAATGAATTTGACGTGAAAGTAAGAAAGTACGTGGATGAACTGCAATCGGGCAATGGGAGGATCAAAGGTTCTGAAGATTGCTTCCGTTTCAATTTGCAAAAACGGGTTTAACCGATGTAAATTTTGACTCCGATTTCTGCGGCAGCCAATAAATTCGGCGGGCGAATGTACCACTTCTTCCAAAATGTAATTTCGAAATGGTACAAAAAAAGTCAGTTTGGTCAAAAAACTGACTTTACAGATGGGCTTCTTACTTTTGCCCCGGTTTTATTAGAAACGAACCCTCCTAACTCATGCATTTAAAGAAACACACTTCAGTACTGTTCGCCATAGCGCTCTTGACTTTACTTGTTCAAACTGCTGATGCACAGCGTCGTGACCGGGAACGAGCGCCAAAAAGAGATCAAGAAACTCCGCAAGAAAAAGAAGAATTGAAGGGCTTGGCATCGAGGCTTTGGTATGGCGGGGGAGTCAACATCGGCTTTGGTGGGTTTAACGGCTTCACCAGTTTTAATTTCGGCGTATCGCCCATGGTTGGCTACAAAATTGTAGGCCCACTTTCGGCAGGGCCGCGCGTTGCGTATGATTTCAATTCGCTCAAGCAGCGAGGTTTCAAATCCATTAATCTTCATAGCTTTGATGTGGGTGCTTTTGTGCGCTGCCGTGTTTTCCGTGGCCTTTTCGTACAGGGTGAAATATCCAACGAATGGTTTCAGGACATAGATTACTCATCCCTGGAGAAATACAACGACAATCGCGTCAACCAACGCCTCGGTGCCGGTTGGAATTTTGGGGAACCAGGTGGAGTTGGCTCTGAAATCAGCGTGCTGTACAATTTCAAAATTGCAAACGACCTCAATACCTTCAGAAACCCAATTGAGTATCGTTTTGGCTTTACCTGGAAATTTTAGGAAATTGGGAAATTGAGATATTGAAACAATATCCCAATATCCCAATTTTTCATACACATAACATCACTTTTTACATACTGCCATGTCAAAAACAACCGACATCCTCGGCAAAGACGCCGCCTATTATCTCGACCACCAAAGCAAAACCTTTGATAAAAAAACGCTCCATGCTCCATCTAAAAACCATGTGAGCGAAATCTGGCAACAGAGCAACCGCAGCGGACAAACCCTACGCAGCATCCAGCAACTCTTGGGCACTGGCCGACTAGCCAATACAGGCTACATCAGTATCCTCCCTGTTGACCAAGGAATCGAACATTCTGCGGGGGCATCCTTTGCACCAAACCCTGCATTTTTCGACCCTGAAACCATCCTAAAACTCGCTGTGGAAGGTGGATGCAATGCGGTGGCCAGCACCTACGGTGTACTCGGTATTGTGGCCCGCAAGTACGCGCACAAGATTCCTTTCGTAGTGAAAATCAACCACAACGAATTCCTCTCTTACCCCAATAAATATGACCAGATCATGTTCGGCACCATAAAAGATGCCTGGAACATGGGCGCTGTGGCCGTCGGCGCGACCATCTATTTCGGGTCGGCAGAAAGCCCGCGCCAAATCGTGGAAGTAAGCAAAGCGTTCGAGATGGCGCACGAACTAGGTATGGCAACAATTCTATGGTGCTATACCCGAAACAACGCTTTCAAGGTAGACGGTATAGACTACCATACTTCTGCCGACCTCACTGGTCAGGCAAACCACCTCGGTGTAACCATCCAAGCCGATATTATCAAACAAAAACTTCCTACCAACAACGGCGGATACAACGCTACCAAGCACGGCAAAACCCACCCTAAAGTTTATTCCGAACTTACTACCGACCACCCCATTGACCTCTGTCGCTACCAAGTAGCCAATTGCTACATGGGCCGTGTGGGGCTAATCAATTCTGGCGGCGAATCAAAAGGCGCGAGCGACCTTCAAGAAGCCGTCGTAACCGCAGTAGTCAACAAACGTGCCGGGGGTATGGGCCTTATTTTGGGTCGCAAAGCGTTCCAAAAGCCAATTAAAGAAGGAATTGGATTGCTCAATGCCGTTCAGGATGTGTACCTGGACAAGAGCATCAAAATGGCGTAATGCGCATCCTTTTCGACCACCAAGTTTTTTCCTGGCAGACTTACGGAGGCATTTCCCGATATTTTGCCGAACAGATGCGCGGGTTGAAAAACCTTGGCCAGGAAGTATTTCTGCCTGAAAACTTTTATTCTGAGAACGTTTATTTGCGGGAATTTCCTGAATTTCAAAGGAAAAGTCTCACATCGTTTCCATTCAAAGGGAAAAAAATATTGCAGAATATGCTGGGGCGTCAGGCCTCGCTTAAAGCCATTCGTCAAAAAAGTCCCGAGGTTTTTCACCCTACTTATTTTGACCCTTACTTTTTGGAAACATTGAAAAGGCGTGGCATTCCATTTGTGCTCACCGTTCACGACATGATCCACGAGATTTATGGACACGGCAGCGGGAGTTTTTTTTCCCTGGATGCGCAAGTCATTGAAAACAAAAGGGTTCTGGCAGAAAAAGCCGCTGCCGTAATTGCTGTTTCGGAGAACACCCGACGAGATTTACTGCGTTATTGCCCTCAAATTGAGCCTTCTAAAATACACGTTATTCATCACGGGAATTCACTTATTCCTAGTGATGGTCTCACGTTTATGGAGCGTCTCACTCCAAGTGAGACGCTCCATAAACGTGAGACCATCACTTCCCCATACCTATTGTTCGTTGGCCAACGCAAATCCTACAAAAACTACGCTTGGATGGTAGAACACTTAGCTGATTTGCTACGTTCGGATAAAGATTTAGAACTGGTCTGCGTGGGTGGTTCGGCATTTGACAAAATTGAAACAATGCAACTAGAACGGCTTGGAATTGCCCATAAAGTAAAGTACTTGCGCGTCGGCTCCGATACAGCATTGGCCGACTTGTATAGTCGTGCTGCTTGCTTCATTTTCCCGTCGCAATACGAAGGTTTTGGCATTCCGGTTTTGGAAGCGTTTGCCTGTGGATGCCCCGTAGTGTTAAACCACGCAAGTTCTTTGCCAGAAGTTGGAGGCGATGCATCTGCTTATTTTGAGGAAGAAAACCCGGGCAGTTTGGAATCGGCAGTCCGGCGGATATTGGAAGACGATGTTTTTCGAAAAAATCTGGTAGAACGAGGCGGCGAACGCGCCAAGCAATTCACATGGTCGCAAAGTGCCGCAAAGCACCTGACAGTTTATCAATTGATCGCAAATTAGGCATCTGCACGCCACAATATGGATTACCGCTGCAACACCCCAATATTACTTTTGCTTTTCAACCGCCCGGAACATACCGCGGCGGTTCTGGATCGGCTGCGGTATGTAAGACCATCGCTGGTGTTCATTCATTGCGACGGACCGCGGGAAAATATGGAAGGCGAATTCAAAAAAGTTGCCGCCGTGCGCAGCGCGTTGGAGAATATTGATTGGCCATGTGAAATCAAAACCTTTTTCAGAGAACAAAATGCCGGCCTTCGCTTAGGCGTTTCGGGGGCATTGAACTGGTTTTTTGAGGCGGTAGAACAAGGGATCATTTTAGAAGACGACTGCCTGCCCGATGTCTCATTTTTCCCTTTTTGCGAAGCAATGCTGGAGCGATACGCCAATGAAGAACAGGTGATGCACATTGGTGGCTCCAATCTGGCGGAGAAACTTACAAAGTCGCTGCCTTCAAGTTATTTTTTCTCCCAATTCACTTTCGTTTGGGGCTGGGCAAGTTGGCGACGGGCTTGGGCAAAAATGTCGCTTGATCTTGATGGGTTTGAAGATTTTGTACGCTTAAATCACATCAAGAGCCTCACACCCGACCCCATGGCGCAGGCTTATCTGCTGGAAAAATTCCGCGCCACCAGGGCAGAAGAAAACAACTCCTGGGCTTACGCCTGGGCTTACAGTGTCTTAAAAAACAAGGGGTTGAGCATCGTTCCGCGCTTCAACCTCGTGCAAAATACCGGGATTGGAGAAGCCGGGGCTACCCATACAAAGCGCAGGGACAAGCAAGCCAACATTCGTGCGTCAAGTCTTGCTTTTCCGCTTGCGCAGCCCCCTCAGGTTGAAAGGCCAAAAGGCCTGGACAAGGAAATTTTTTACGTTTCACAGAAAAGTCGGATCCGGCTTATCTTGTGGTTTCTGTTGCAGAAATTTGGAATTCGATGAACTACATCATTTACGACCTTGAAGCCACTTGTTGGGAAACACCACCGATGGGCTATGTCCAGGAAACCATCGAAATAGGGGCTTTTCGCCTCAATCAATATGGAGAAGTTCGAGGCAAATTCAACCGCTTTGTTAAGCCATCGCTCCACCCAAACCTTTCGCCATTTTGCCGTCAACTCACCACGATTGAACAATCTGATGTCAACCGAGCCAAATATTTCCCTGACGTAATTCAAGAATTTCAAGATTGGGCACGCATCGAAGAGGAGGACTATGTGCTGTGTTCATGGGGCAATTTCGACCGCAAAATGTTCGCCGCTGACTGCCGCCTCCACCGAATTGACGACAAATGGACGGAGCGCCATGCCAACCTCAAAGAGCAGTACCGTGTGATGAAAAGGATGAAAAACGGTGTAGGGCTTCGCAAAGCAGTGGAAAAAGAAGACATTGTATTCACAGGGCAGCATCACCGAGGCATTTCAGATGCCGAGAATCTGGCGAAGTTGTTTTTGAAATATTTGGGGAACTGGAACGTGTAGGCGGATTTTGGATTTGCGAATTACGATTGTTTTGATTCGACAAAAGCAAGGTTAATGCCTTTTTCGGATCAAAATAATTGTAAATCGTAATTCGTAAATCCAAAATCTATTGCGCCAGCGCCTTCCCTTCAGAAAGCGTCTTGATTGCGCTTTCCAAACTTTTTTTATTGATATCATCAGGCGCCTGAAGGAGGGCCGCCTTTGCGTGTTCCAGTGCTTTTTTCAGATCGCCATTAGCCGAATAGCCACGCATCAAGCCGACGTGGGTTGGCCAGGCACCGTTGAATTTCTTGAAGTTTAACTCAAAGACTTCGAGCGCTTTTGCCGTTTTTTTATCTGCAATCAATTGACGGCCATAACCATGAATCTCAAAAGGCGCGGCTTTATCCATGGCTTTATTCATGGCCGCTTCGGCATCGGCACGCTTACCCATTTTTTCCAGAATCTGGGCTTTAAGGGAAATTGTGCTGAATGTTTCCACGCCAAAAAAAGGATTGATCGCATTGTCGGCCCAAGTGAGGGCTTCTTCCAGGTTGGTGTTTTGTTGCAAGCAAAATTGCGCGGCAGCATACCAGTTTTCGTACATAAAACCTTTCTCCCCTTGCAACTCGCGGCGCAGCGTTTCGAGCACAACTTTCTGTAAATCAACTGAAACCGTGAATGGAATACGCCAGCGTTCCCATATCAAAGCAATCGTCGCGCTTGTTTCTGTTTGTTCAGAAAATTCAAAAGCCAAACGCTCGCGGCTCGCAGGCAAATCCTTTTGTTGCCGCACCGTCACGCGCAGGGCATCTTCCGAAGCCTCGTAGAAAAAACTTCCCCCTCCGGTTGGGAGTGTTACAGAGGGCGATTGAGCTGAAATTGTGAGCACGAACAGAAATGAGCGTACACTTAAGGTAAATTGTTTCATAGCTTAAAATGATTCGGTGAACAATGGCCTGAAAGTCTGAATACCATCCAATGCAAGAAATCATTTTGGCTGAACAGTCAATAAATGTCTTTTAACGACCATTTTGAAACACAAACTGGCTTACCTCGGTTCGCGAAAATCGGCTTACTTTTGAGCCGCTAAATTGCCTCCACCCCAAAGAGCATGTTTAAAGCGAAATAAATTTTGCACCACCACACATTTTCAAATAATATCTAGCCATGGGAAAAGAAGCGGAACGTTTTGAAAACCTGCAACTTATACGCCAAAGTGCCCGAGATTTTGCAGAAGCACATATCCGTCCATACGTGATGGATTGGGACGAAAGCCAGCATTTCCCGATGGATATGTTCCACCGAATGGGCGAGCAGGGTTTCCTTGGAGTTGTTGTGCCTGAAGAGTACGGCGGCGCAGGACTCGGCTATCAGGAATACATCACTGTAATCGAAGAAATTGCCAAAGTATGCGGTTCAATTGGTCTGAGCGTGGCGGCACACAACTCGCTTTGCACCAACCATATCCTGTCTTTTGGCACCGAAGAAATCAAGCGTAAATACCTCCCACTGCTCGCTTCCGGAAAATGGATCGGCGCTTGGGGCCTCACAGAACCCAATACGGGTTCTGATGCCATGCGGATGCAATGCACTGCCGTTCGCGATGGCGACCATTGGGTGTTGAACGGCACAAAATCCTGGATTACTCACGGCAAAAGCGGCCATGTAGCCGTGGTCATTGCCCGCACTGGCGAATTGCTCGACAGCAGGGGCATGACAGCCTTTGTGGTGGAGCGTGGGGCGCCAGGTTTCAACGCCGGAAAAAAAGAAAATAAACTCGGTATGCGTGCCAGCGAAACGGCGGAAATGATTTTTGACAATTGCCGCGTTCATGAAAGTCAAGTGTTGGGCAAAGAAGGCGAGGGCTTTATTCAATCCATGAAAATCCTCGATGGAGGGCGTATCAGTATCGCTTCGCTCGCGCTGGGTATTGCCAAGGGAGCCTATGAAGCTTCGGTCAAATACTCGAAAGAACGCCATCAGTTTGGCCAACCGATCTCAAAATTTCAGGGCATTTCGTTCAAACTGGCGGATATGGCCACCAAAATCGAAGCCGCCGAACTACTGACCCGCCAAGCCGGCTCACTCAAAGACGCCGGGAAAAAATGCACCAAAGAAGCTGCGATGGCGAAATACTACGCTTCCGAAATTTCGGTGCAAATCAGCACCGATGCCGTGCAAGTATTTGGCGGTTATGGGTACACGAAGGATTTTCCTGTGGAGAAATTCTACCGCGATTCTAAACTCTGTACCATTGGGGAAGGAACTTCGGAAGTGCAGAAATTGGTGATTGCGCGGGAAGCGTTGAAGGGGTAATCATTTCACAATCATCACCGGACCCTCCCCAGGATGTAGCGGCGTAAGTTTGTTAGTGGCCGGGTGAATCCATAAATCCATTTCTTCGAGCGGAATAACCCCTAAAAGTGGGTCGTTGTCGTCTGGCATTACGATTGCATTTGTCGTGGAAAGGCGGTCTTCATACCAGATATCAATCGGCCCGGCTAAGGGAAGCACCATTTTCCTGCCATCAGCCATTTGGCTCAACCGCTCTCCGATGATGTCAAGGCCAAGTGCTTCCCGGATTTCTTCGTTGATGACAATGGTCATCGCACCAGTGTCCACGAGACAGTTAATATCTATGGTTCTGATTTCATCTTCGCCGATTATTTTACGGCGGTTTAGCGATACATCGGCTGAATTTTTAAGTGTAATGTTGACGTGTGTAAGTCCCATGATTTTTTAGATTTTAATCAAAGATAACAACTTACCGCTCCATTTCCAAGACCAGCGGCAAATTTTTCCCTACTTCCAACTTCGTCAAATCAGTCACAATCTCCCCTGTCAGCACATTTTTTGCTTGTGAAAAACCCGTCATCCGCTCCGCGAACCGCCTGGTTTCCAGCACTTTATTGTTATTAGAAAAATTCAGCACCACCATCACTGTCTTGGTCTCGTCATACCTGAAGTATACATACAGCCCACGTTCCGGCTCCCGGTCTATCGTCGCAAACTGCATGAGTTTGCCCGTTTGCAGCGCGGGCGTTGCGTTGCGGTAACGAATGAGTGTTTGCGTAAAATTGAAAGCCTCATTTTCGTCTTTTGTGCGGCCTGCTGCCATGAATTTATTGGCCGCATCGCCCGGCCAACCACCTGGGAAATCCTTCCGAAAGCCGCCCCAGTTGGTTTTGCCATCCCCTGTGCTCAGGATTTCGGTGCCGTAATATATCTGCGGTATTCCCCTGGTGGTGAGTAGAAAGGCCATCCCAGTTTTGTACTTGTCGAGGCTTTCTCCGATGTGGGTAAAAAACCGCGCCATGTCGTGGTTGTCGAGCATGATGAGGTTTTTATAGGGGTCCTTGTAGAAATAATCCTGCGCCAGTACATAGTAAATCTTTGATGCGCCCTCCGTCCAGGTGGTTTCTTTCGTGAGTGCGTCCTGAATGGCAAAGCACAGTTGAAAATCAATCATACCCGGCAAGTTCGAGTCAAAATTACCGCGCGACATCGGCTGATCGTCCGCAAAAAAGCCCTGTACTGGAACAGCGTTTTCCCAAACTTCACCAAACATGGAAAGATTTGGATACTCCTCCCGCAAAGCCTGACACCAATTGCTGCAAAAGGTTTGGTCCGAATATGAGTAAGTATCTATTCGGAAATCGTCAATCCCGGCATACTCGATCCACCAGATGGCTTGCTGGATTAAGTAGTTGGCTACCTGTGGGTTGCGCTGGTTAAGATCAGGCATTCGTTTGTCGAACCAGCCATCGTTGAATTGCTTTTTGTCAAATTCAGAAGCGTAAGGATCCACCAGCGCAGGGGCGCGAAAAGAGGTGTTGGTATAGTCAGGCCATTGGTTCACCCAATCTTTTGCAGGCAAATCTTTCATCCACCAATGGTTGTCACCGATATGGTTGAGCACTACGTCACGGATGACTTTGATGCCCCGACGGTGACACTCGGCTACGAGCTCACGAAACTCCGCATTGGATCCAAAGCGCCGATCCACCCGATAGTGATCCGTGACGGCGTAACCGTGGTAGGATGCTTCCAGTTGGTCATTCTCAAGTTCGGGATTAAGCCAAATTGCGCTGATTCCCAAGTCTTTGAGATAGTCGAGATGGTCTCGTATGCCTTTTAAATCGCCCCCGTGCCGCCCTTCATCTTTTTCGTGTTGGAGGCCCTGGAGCATGCCGGGTATATGGTCGTTCGAAGGGTCACCATTAGCAAACCGGTCGGGAAAAATCAGGTAAACTACATCACGGGGAGTCACACCCTGTGCTTTTAACGCGGTATTTCGTGCTCGGATGGGATACTCATGCGTGAAAGTGTGTTTGCCTTTTGAGAATACAAACTCCAGTTTCTGGGCAGGGGCGCTTGCTTTGATTTCCAAGGTGACAAACAAAAAATTAGGGCTGTCATATTTCTCCACTTTCAAGATTTTCAGTCCCCTACCCTGTTCCAAGCGCACTCCGTATTCCGCTATACCCGGACGGTGGAACAGGATTTCGACTTTGTTCCATTTCATGCCCGTCCACCAGTTGGCAGGCTCCACGCGCAGGCTGTCGTTCAACACTGGCACAATGCGAGGAGGGAGGGATGTTTTATAGGGATTGCCCCAAAAATGATTGCAATTGAAAAGGAAAAAGGGGAATGCGAGTAAGAGACAGCGGCGCATGGGAGTGTGGTTGTTGAAATGAAAACCCGTCCTACGGAAGTACGCCGTAGGACGGGCAATAATAAAGCCGTCCGGTCACTTTTTAGCGAACAGCCCAATAACGAACAAAAGCACCAAGGCGCCAATAACCGAAGTGGCAATGACACTAACCAAACCGCTTCCAATAGAAACATGCAATACAGAGCGGAAAAGCCAGCTGCCGACAAATGCACCGATGATGCCGACAATGATGTTGCCAAGCAACCCGAAGCCATAGCCTTGGCGGATTTGGCCAGCAAGCCAGCCAGATACTGCGCCGATGAGGAGCGTGAAGATCAAATCGTTGGTACTCATTATGAAAAAAGTTTAGTGAAAAAATCAAATGGATGGACGTTTGGCTGCTCTTCCACCTATCCATGCGCCAATAAAATAAATCAACGACGATACAATGGAAAACCACATGGGGTGCGGGATAGCAATTAAATTCATCAACCCCGCCACAAAAAGGCCAAAACCAACAATGAGGGCTGGCCGGTAATGGGACTTAACTGCCACACGGTTTGCAACCCAACCGCCCACTGCCGAACCGAGAAAATAAGCAAGCAGTAATATGGCAAATGCCGACATAGGCAGTGTTGCAATCCATTCGCCCAGTTTGGCAGGGTCGTTTATGTTCATGCCTGCCGGGGGCGTGTGTGGTGAAATCATTTCAACGAGGGTAATTACAATACCACCAGCCAGAATACCCAGAAGGACGGCAACAAGGGCTGTGAATTTCGGATTCATGATTTGATTGATTTGTTTTTATGATTGATTCGATGATTCCTAGTCTCTACAATCAAATTCTAACCACATCGTCTTTGTCTTCTACAAACCTTACGGACACAGCTGCCAACAAGAAGAAAACGCCGCCCATTACAATGGCCCAAATGGCGTTGTTACCATACAAATACTTAACTATGGGGCGATTGACTATACCGCTCACAATTTGAGGAATGGTAATGAAAAAGTTGAAAATACCCATGTAAACACCCATTTTGTGGGCAGGTAGCGAACCCGCCAACATCGCGTAAGGCATGGACAAGATACTAGCCCAAGCAATGCCGACCCCAATCATAGAAAAGATGAGGAAATTGGGGGAAGTAGCGAAGTAGATAGAAATCAATCCGAGGCCGCCACAAACCAAGGCCCAAGAATGGGTCTGTTTCCGGCCTATCTTGGCAGCGATATAAGGAAGTGACAAGGCGAAAATAGCAGAAACGCCATTGTACACTCCAAAAATGATACCCGTCCAGTTGCCCGCGTCACTGAATGCCTGAGATTTTGTGTCATCAATCGCACATCCATAAACGTGGTGTGCAATGGCAGGAGAAGTGAACACCCACATCGAAAACAAAGCGAACCATGAAAAAAACTGTACCAGACCCAATTGCCGCATTGCCTTAGGCATGTTTGCCAAATCCTTGAAAATCACCATCAAACCGCTCTTTTCAGGTGCGGGCTGTTCTTCTCCGGAATAGCGGGCTTGCTCTTCTGGGGAATATTCTTTGGTTGTAAAAACAGTCCAAAGAATGGCAGCAAGCAACAGAAGTCCACCGATATAAAATGACCACTTCACGTTCTCTGGCACCAAGCCCTCAGCGGCGGTATCGGCCACCCCAGCTTTTTTTGCCAGAAACCAGGGCAACCACGATCCCACCACGGCCCCAATTCCAATCAAACAAGTCTGTACCGAGAAGCCCAGGGTTCGTTGTTTGGCGGAAAGCTTGTCGGCTACCAAGGCCCTAAAAGGCTCCATGGCCACATTGAAGGAAGCATCCATCACCATTAACATGCCGGCACCCATGAGTACCAATGGGAGAGCGGCGCTCAAGATACCCGCATTGGGCATCAACATCATACCAAAACAGGCAGCAATGGCTCCTGCGAGAAAAAAAGGCTTGCGCCGTCCCCAGCGATTCCAGGTGTGGTCTGAGTAATAGCCAATTATGGGCTGCACGATCATACCGATGATGGGTGCTACGAGCCAAAAGTTGGGGAGTTCGTGAACGTCTGCACCATAGCGTTGAAGAATACTGCTGGCATTGCCATTCTGGAGCGCAAACCCAGCTTGAATGCCCAGAAAACCCACACTCATGTTCCAAATGCTTCGAGTAGAAAGGAGGGGCTTGGAGTCAGAATTGCCAGAAGTAGAAGTAGAAAGAGCCATGTCGTTTTGTTCGTGATGTAGGTGGCAAAGGTTGAAAAAAACACGAACTGAACAAGTAATCCCTAAAATAAAAAACCCGCCACTTTACAGCAGCGGGTTTAAATCCATCCTTTATAAAACCTTCTTGCTTTTCAAAAACTGTGGTTAAATAAGATGTGGGTGCTCATAAAAGTCAACTACCCCAGTATCAATATCGTACATACCGCCAACAATAGCGATTTCGCGCGATTCGATCATTTTGCCTAAAATAAGACTCCGAACGGCGATTTCGTTCATCACGTGGTGCACATTGTTGGCTGCCACGGCGTTTGGGAAGGCGTATTCGGTACCGTTTATTTGCTGCGTACGATCCATAACCGGGCGAATTTTGCTGAGCAAGCCGGTAAGGTGTCCCATTTCCACATGATCGCAGGCTCCCTTGATCGCGCCGCATTTAGTGTGGCCAAGCACGACGATAATTTTCGCACCCGCGACTTTGCAGGCAAATTCCATCGAGCCTAACATGTTTTAGGACGATCTAAAAGCTACCTCGTGGTAACCTTTCTTATTCGGCCCTAAGAACAATCGTGCGTAAATGCGGAATACCACCAAGCCATCCAGAATCAAGCTCAATGCCGTGAATCCCAACAAGAGAAACTGGTGCTCGTCAATTTTCCCGAGCAATAAGTCCTCCCCAATGAAAGTAGGTGTGATAGGGAAACCTGACAGGCTCAAAGCCGCCAGCATAAACACAAACGTTAAACGCGGATAGTAAAACGAATGCCCGTGATATCGGTCCAATTTGACGGATTCGCCCGCCTTTACCAAATACCGAAGGCACCAAAAACCAACAATTCCCGACACCACTATGCCGCTCAGAAACAAGAGAATCTGGGCATGTTCAAACTCCTCGTGCAACCCGATGGACAAGGCTGAAAACAATTGATTCATGATTACCAGTGACCAGCTCAACTGCGCATTTCCGCGCATTTTAAATGCCTTTAATGCCAGCATGATCCCAATAACTGCCATTGCCGAGGGCAGATATTCCAGGGCGGCAGGAGGTAAAAGTCCCCTGTTGTAGACAAAATAAAAGCCGACTAGAAACAATGGAACAAACAGGAAAGTAACTGCCCTGACAGGAATGAAGCTCAGCAAAGCACCCAACTGCTTCAAAGGATTCCACAAGAAGCGGTACATGAAGCCGTCCAAATTCCATTCTTTAATGCTTAACACATAGACAGTCAAGCGCAATTTGCCCCATAAGGTGTTGGTAATGTTGTGCTGAGGGGCGATGAAATTGAAAAACTGATCGTGAATCATGTAACTCAAAACGGATGGCGAAACCAGCAGTTGATAACTCCGCAAAAATGCATTCCCC
This sequence comes from uncultured Saprospiraceae bacterium, assembly GCA_964589365.1. GTDB lineage: Bacteria > Bacteroidota > Bacteroidia > Chitinophagales > Saprospiraceae > M3007. The sequence goes on along the minus strand of CAZPTQ010000007.1, from coordinate 26,604 downwards.
GCAAAGTGAATCAGCGCAAGCGTATGCCAGCCCAAGGCTACCTCTATAAACATCAACCCGATCTGGGCGATTGAAGAATAGGCGATTTGGGTTTTTACGGTAGACTGCACCCGGGCTGTGACCGTAGCCATAAGGCTCGTAATCAAGCCAACAGCAATGACGATCGCTCTAAATACCTCACTATTTTCCCAAATCGGAAACGTGCGCAACAACAGAAAAACGCCAATGTGTACCGAGAGTGATCCGTAAAAAATAGCGCTCGAAGTAGTAGGGCCTTCCATCGCACGGGGCAGCCAGGAGGAAAACGGGAATTGGGCCGATTTGACTATTGCAGCAAGCAAGAAAATGCTTGAAATGAGGATTGGATAAATCGGGTCCTCCATTAAATGTTCCTGAAGTATGGCAGGATTTAGCAATTCTGAAAACGTGATGTTCCTTTCAAAAGCATGGTGGCAAAGCCAAATTCCCAACAACAATGCCGCATCTGCCACCCGATAAAGCGAGACCACTTTCAAGGCGTTTTTCACCGGCAAATAGCGGTCTCGATAAAATGCAATCAAGAAAAATGAAGTGACCCCCAAAATTTCCCAACCAATAAAAAGTGTTTCAAAATTCCCCGAAAACAGTACGATGCTTAGCCCTAGATAAAAAAACAGCACGTTGTTGAAAAAGCGCTTGAATCCTTTTTCCCGGTGCATATAGAAGCGGCTGAAAATCATGACCAAAAACGTCAACACCGAAGCTACCACGGCATAAACCGCGGTAACGCCATCGAAGTAAAAATCAATCGAAAAATCAGAGTCGTGGGTTTTATAGAGTGTCAGTCCATCATAAAAAATGGTAGGCTGATTTTGGAGCATCCAAAAGAACGACAATGCAACAACACCGATGATGTGCAGCGTCACCGTCGCGATCGAAATCCCGAAAATGATCTTCTCTTTCCTGTTCGGGAACAGCGCACTGAGCACCAAACCCGCCAATGGGAGAAGTATGAAATATGGCAAAAACTGGTTCATTGTTATATTTATTTATAGCCACTAATTGCTAGGAGATATTGATGATATTTGGATATTCCTACCCAACATTTTGATTTTCAATAGAATATCCCAATATCATCAATATCGGACTTTACTAGTGGCAAAACCCCTCAATCATTAATCACGTGCACTGGCAGGTGTTCTTGTGTTGCGTCAACGATGAAATTGGTTTTCATTTCTTGAGCGTTACGAATCAAATACTGCATATCCTCGGCCGATTTCACTTCTTTGGCCAAAGGCTCATACAGCACAAATGCTCCATTCCTGAAATAGTAAAACTGATCGGTATCCGGCCGTATCGCCACCAGGTGAACCCAATTGTTGATAAACCACTCGTAAACTTCTGGTTGCTGCTGAATGGTTTTCAGCACCACATCCGGAAAGTGTTCCACCAAAATCACCAGCCGCACCGGGTCGTGCACTTCAATCATCTGCAAGGGTAGCCCCGGGCGCAAATCGCCATCGCTGCTGTTGGTCACGCCTATCAAGCCCGTCACGTTGTGTGGGAGTTTGGTGCCTGCCCCAAGTTTGTAATTGTCCAGGCGAGAGAAATAATACTCCAGGTTAATACCGCCACACACAATGGGCAAAGGCCTGATCACGCCCAGCAAAAGTTTTCCTTCTGGGTCGGTACGGTAATCGTACGAATTCATGAATGCTCGGCGGTCAAAAAACAGTCCCTTTGTTCTGCTTCGGTGACCAACAAAACACAGCGCATTGGTGCCATGCCCAAGTTCCGGACGCGGCTCGAACAACGATACCGAACGCAAGCGGATGGCTTCGCGCACATGCTTCAAATCAGCCTGCGTATTGATGGATGAAAAGCGGCGAGAGCGTTCCTGCGCGTTCAAATCCAAGGCACGCTCGAAAGTGGCAACATTTTTATGGTGCGCTGTTGCATTTTTCTTCGAGAGGATATGCTCGTCGAAAAAGGCAATTTCATCGGCAGCCGTATCGTGCAGGGCGCCGAGGAACTGGGTTTCTTCGGGAATAACCAAACCCCTCAATGCCATCAATCTTCTGACTTTTTCGTGGTTGGCCATTATGGCGAAAACCCTTGCATTCACCGAACCCGGTCGCCCGCTGCAGGCACCGCAATCGTGCGCTCCGTGGTGCGGATTGTTGGCACTGCTCGAACCGTGTGCCATCACATACACCAAAGGCGCGAAATCTTCCACCATCCCGATACCGCGCAGAAGGCCTTCTACTCTTGCCGTCATTTCCTCCACAGTAAATCCGATTTGCAGATCATTTTCCCTGTCTTCCAGGCCCTTATTCTCTACCGTCAACTGCCCGTTCACATTCATGTGCGCGAAGGCGTTGGAAATAGCCGGACTCATCTTCGGGCGGAAGATGGTTAGGAATAATTTTGCTGCTGCTAAAACACCGAGGGAAAGGGTGCTTAAAAAACCCCGGAGCAGGGTGTGCGTTTTTTTTGTGTAAAGGAGTTCGTGTTCTCGGTGACTGTTGGCCCCAAATTCCTTGATGAGGTACTTTGGTGTGACAGGAGCGGGGCAAAGTTTTTCGTAGAACTTGCCATTTTCGGGCTGGAAATAAAACTCAACCCCAAAAAAGCCCGGACTGCCGAGCGTTTCGCAGTCCTTGTCCATGGCCTCCAAGTGGCGGCGTATCGAATCCTCCCGCTCGTCAATACAGAATATTGCCTGAAAATGTTTGTGCGTTCTTTTGCGCGCTGGCCTGCTGGTTTTTAGTTGTTGAAGGCCTGCCAGCACTTCATCGTAATAACTCCACTCAAAAGCATCCTGCCAAATGCGGTACACTTCGTGCAATTCCGAAGTCTCAAAATGAGCAAACAAGTCAACGGGTTTGACTTTCATCTTTTGGCTTAGCGGTTTCCAATCTCCACCAAAGTGTGCCTCCAAGGCATCAATTTCAAGCAGCAATTCCAAAATAACCAGGTCGCGCAACGCTATCTTTTTGGGGTAAAGCATCGCATCGGGATGCGCTTCCAGTGCTGCCGACATTCCAGACCATCCTCGGTGGCTGAATTGCTGGTCGAACAGATATTGGTCAAAGTAGGCCTCATCGCCGACCACTATGTTCAAAAGATTGGAAATAGTGCAGTTTTTTTCCTCCAAAAGCAGTTTTTTGACGCGCTTGGTTTTGAAAAAACTGCTAAAACTGTTGCGCTCTAATTCACGTACCGCATTGAGCAGCCCTTGATCTTCAAATGGAAAATGCCACAGTGCAATGCCTTGATCCAGGTAACTACCCAAAATTCGGAACAAAAGAGGCTGCACCAGATTGTCCAAATCTATCCGATAAGCCGTTTTCCAAGCTGCTCGAAGTCGCCCGATGCGTGGATGGACAGTTTCATCGTATTCCTGGAGCAATACCAATTGCTTCCAGGCAGAGAGCGCCGAAGCGCCTTTCCGTTCGGCGATTACTTTGTCTAAAATATCCGTTCGGATACGCCCAATCTGGTATAAGCCCCTGTATTCAGCCAGGTTGAATGTGACTTTAAAGCCAAATATTTTAGATGCCTTAAAAATGGCATCATAGAATTCCATGTGCTGAAAAGCGTGCAGGGAATTGTGGTGGATGAAGTCTTTGAGCGGCGTTTGTGTGGGCAAAAAATGCTTAAGTTCTTCTAGAATATGATTTTCATCAAACCTAACTTTTTCCTCCGGCGGGTGTGCCACCAGCTCAGATAATTTATGGTTCATCTTTGTGTGTTAAGTTAAGGTACTTGTGCCAACCATGCATTGCCACATCCATCCCTTTGGAGATCCTGCGTGACGAAACAGATTGAATCAATTTTCAACTAACTCCCTGACATGTTTTTGATTGGGCAGATTTTCCGGATCGGGGTCAGAATGCACAAAGTCAGCCTCCCAGAAATTGTAGCGGTCGCGGAAACCTTTGATTGTCACTTCAATCCCCTTGTTCTTTGCTTTTTCTATTGCAAATTCGCGGATGCTCTCCAGGACATCAAAATCAATATAGGCTGTATCGGTGGCATCAATCAAGACCTTGGAGTTTTCGGGCAAATGGTCCAGCGTCAATTTGATGGAGGCCTTGTTGAGGAAAGAAACTTCTTGTGATAACTTGATGGTTATTAGGTCGCCCTCATGGTATTCTTCCTGATGGAAGTAGTAAGAATTTTTCAAATTGCCTCGTAAAATAGCGAACGCGCTCGCTGCCAAACCGATACCCACTCCCGTCAGCAAATCCGTAAATACCACTGCAACCACTGTAATAATGAACGGCCACCACTGGTATTTGCCATTTGCCCACATTGCTTTGAACATCGAAATTTTAGCCAGTTTGTACCCGATCAGGATGAGCACGGCGGCAAGTGCGGCAAGCGGGATCATGTTCAAAATAACCGGAATCAACGCCACAGAGACCAACAAGAAAAAACCGTGAAAAATGGTCGAAGCTTTTGTGTGTGCATTGGCATTTACATTGGCAGAACTGCGCACGATGACTGAAGTAAGGGGCAAGCCGCCCAATAAGCCAGAAATCATATTGCCCACACCCTGCGCCTTCAATTCACGGTTGGGGTCACTTCTCCTTAGATACGGGTCAATTTTGTCCACGGCTTCCAAACAAAGCAGGGTTTCTATCGAGGCAACGATACATATTGTAAATGCGACAGAAATCACTTTGGGATTCATCCATTGCGAAAAATCTGGCAAGGTGAATTGTGCTAAAAACGCTGATGCATCGCTTGCCACCGGGATGCTTACCAAGTGTTCCGGGAGTATTACCCAAGGGTCGCCAAGCATCATAAATCCTTGATTGACAAATACAGAAACGACTACTGCAACCAAAGCCCCAGGTAAAATACCCAGTTTGCTTTTTATAGCTGGTTTTTCCCACAAAAGCATGATTCCTATTGAAATCAATGCCACGGCCAGCGCGCCCGGGTGGATAAATTGAGTGACGGATTCCCAAATAGACAACAAGGTGTTGCTGCCACTTTGTTCAAAAAAGGCGAAATCACCCTCTGCATCCTTATCGTACCCCAAAGCGTGGGGTATTTGTTTCAAAATGATGATGACGCCAATACCCGTCAACATCCCTTTGATGACGTTGGAAGGAAAATAATTGGCGATCATTCCTGCACGGGCAAATCCCAACAAAAGCTGAAAAACACCTGCCAATACCACCGCCAAAAGGAAAATTTCAAAACTTCCCAGTTGCTGGATAGCCACCAATACAACGGCTGTGAGACCAGCCGCCGGGCCACTCACACTTGTATGAGAGCCGCTTAAAAAACCGATGACCAAACCGCCGACAATGCCAGCGATCATGCCCGCAAAAAGCGGCGCACCGGAAGCAAGGGCAATGCCCAGACATAGAGGAAGGGCGATGAGAAACACCACCAGTCCCGCAGGCAGATCATACTTTATATCTGCCCAAAAGTTTTTCTTTTGCATGAAATACGAGGTTCTGAATACATGAATTTAACACGCCAAGACGTGACAAGGCCAGCCCGTGGATGCAGGGCCAACAAAAACATCAAGTACAATCAGACCTCGTTAGGAGGGGGAGAAAAAATGGGACGGTGAGCGCTGTCAGGGATTTCTTCAGAATCGGCAATAAGGCTGCCCGTAGGTGTCAAAAATTCAGCGGCTAATATATCAAGCAGGTGAGCACCCTCATTGAATCCCAAATTGTCGTCACTGCTTACTTTAGCTTCCTTACTATCATTTTCGCCTTTAGACTGACACAACTCAATAATCTGCGTCTGTATCATGAAAAAAGGCAATGCATGCTCGAAGAGCAGACAGGACAAAAGGAGATAAACGGCGACGTTGCAGACTCTGTTGCGCATAATTTGGAAAGTGCAAAGTAAACACTAAGCTCCGAAAAACTGTTTACGACCCGCCAATTTTTTTGAATTTTTGCAACGAACTTAACATTTCAAGGTGCTTTGCACCGCTCACCCACTTACGTTTTATACTTTTGAAAGCACTGATAATCAAACAATTAAATACCCTGCCAGAATTTTCTGAGATTGCTGATCCAATACCTGGAAAAAATGAAGCCGTCGTCAGCATCCAGGCAGCAGCCCTCAACCACCGCGATTTGTTTATTACGAAAGGGATGTACGCTGGCATCCAGACACCTTGTATCCTCGGTTCCGATGGCGCTGGGGAATGGCGTGGCAATCGTGTGGTGCTCTACCCCGCCCTTGGATGGGGCAACAACCCAAATTTTCAGGGCAAAAATTTCCGGGTACTGGGCATGCCTGAAAACGGCAGCTTCGCTGAACAAATCTGCATCCCGCGCGCGAACATTTTCCCAATGCCCGAACACCTGGATTGGGAACAAGCCGCGGCACTTCCGCTTGCCGGTTTAACCGCATGGCGTACGCTGTTCAGCCGTTGCAAATTAAAAAAAGGCGAAAAGGTGCTTATTACTGGCATTGGCGGAGGGGTCGCGCTCACAGCCTTGCAATTCGCAGTAGCTGCCGGAGCAGAGGCGTTCGTCACTTCCAGTGCTACTAAAAAAATCGAACGTGCCACAAAACTGGGCGCAAAAGGTGGCGCCAACTACCGGGAGGAAGGCTGGGAAAAGCGCCTCAAGCAAGAAACTGGAGGATTCGATGTCATCATTGACTCGGCAGGGGGCGATGGCTTTGCATTGTTCCCGGCCTTGTGCAACCCAGGGGCAAGGGTGGGTTTTTATGGCGGCACCTTGGGCAAAGTAAATGGACTGAGCCTGCAGCCGCTTTTTTGGAAACAAGTTAGTCTGCTTGGCAGCACCATGGGAAGCCCGCATGAGTTTCGCGCCATGTTGGCTTTTGTACAGAAATTTGAATTAGTGCCGGTGGTAGATGCTGTTTTTGCGCTTTCTGAAGGCGCCAAAGCTTTTGAGAAAATGGAGAAGGGGGAGCATTTTGGGAAGATAGTGCTTAGAGTATAGGTGGAAACGCTTTACCAAGGTCGCGCAAAGCAGCGAAAAGGCACAAACCTGCCTCTTTTATCCACAAAATTCCCCAGCTTAGATTTTCTGTAAAATATACAGGGCTTGATTACCTTGCCCTAACTTGTCCAGCTTGCTCTTTCCAAATCATTGTCGGAATTATCGGCAATGACCTTTGCCCGGAGAAATTATACGCACATAAATCGCTGATTTACAAAACATCCTCCTGATGACATTTTTCTATACCCTTTCGAGAAAACTACTCAAAACCTTTTTCACAGCACTTGCCTTTTGTTTGGTGCTCAGCGCACCGCCATCCCAACTGTCGGCGCAAACCTGCGGCTGCACCAACTGCCCACAATTTATGCCCGACAATTTTGTGGGTGATTTCCTCATCAATGTGGCCGGCGCAGACAACCCTACGCTCGGTCAAAACGGTCAAGGTGTTTGCGGTGTGACCATGCACCTCGATCACGAGTATATCGGCGACCTAACCATCACGCTCACGTCTCCTTCCGGTCAATCGGTGACGCTCATCGGACCAGAGGGCTTTTTCGGCGGCACGGATGGCGACGTTTGGGACATATCTTTTGTGCCTTGTGGCGATGCCGCAAACCCTGATCCCGGTTTTACCGACATTTGGAACAACAACCAAAACTGGGGGATGAACAACATGTATTTTGGGAGTTATTACCCAAATTCAGGTTGTCTCGAAAATTTCAACTCCGGCCCTGTGGATGGTACATGGACACTTACCGTGGTGGACGGACAAGCCATTGACGTCGGCAATTTCTACGATTATGAAATTATTTTTTGTGACCCATCGGGCATCACTTGTTTTTCCTGCGCAGCAGACGGAGGCGATCTTACGCAATCCAACGTGACTGCCTGCGAAGGCAGTTCAAACCTCAATTTGGATTTACCCCCCACTTATATCTCACCAATCCTACCGCCTCCGACAAGTGATTATTCCTACACTTACATAGTAAGCGGTGCAGGTGGCATCATTTTGGCTTATGAGCCAGGACCCGACTTGACTGCTTACGACCCAGGTAATTACACTATATGTGGCCTCTCTTATCTGACTGTGCAAGAAGGCGATATACCTCCTCCTGATGGCACGCTCACCGTAACCCAACTCAACAACCAACTAAACAGCGGCACACCACCTTTTTGTGGTAATATTTCGGGCAACTGTGTGAACGTGACTATTAATAGCGCACCGCCAGATGAAGAAGAATTCGTTGAAATCTGTGCACCCTTCTGCCATTTTTTTTATGGCCAGAATTACTGCCAATCAGGCACTTATGTCCGAAACATTACGAATTCGCAGGGCTGTACCTATGTAGCCACACTCTACCTTACAGTACACCAGCCAGCAACGACCAACCTCACCGAGACAATCTGTGCAGGCGATTGCGCTACCACCCCAGGCTTTGAAGACCGCTGTTTTGCTGGCAACTACCAAGAGTTATTTCAAACCGAGTTTGGTTGTGACAGCCTTGTTTTACTCAACCTCCTAGTGCTCAACGTTGTGGCCGTAGCCAATGTAACAAGCGACATTGATTGCAACAATCCGATTGTCCAGATTTCAGGTATTGGCTCCACTACGGGCGGCACCGTGAGCTACCTATGGACGGCTTCCAACGGCGGTAATATCTCGGGCACCAATACCAACATCAATGTTTTAGTGAATGCGGCAGGCGATTACCAACTACGGGTGTGCCGCTCGGGCAGCGGTGTTTTTTGCTGCGATTCGGTCGAAGTCACCGTAATGGACAACAGTGCCCCACCAGATGCTCCCGCCACAATTACAGGGCCTAACACAATCTGCCAAGGGGACACTGCGACTTTTACCGCATCGAATGTCCCGGGCGCCACTGCTTATAGCTGGACTGTTCCCCCTGGAGTTATTATCAATGGCGACGCAACTAGTAGTTCCATAGATGTTACATGGAACAGCAATGTTTCTGGACAAATATGCGCTTCAGCTGTTAATGACTGCAGCACAAGTCCATCCACTTGCATGCTCGTAATTGTTACACCTGCTCCAGCCCCCTTGACGCCCCAAGGTGATAATACAATTTGCGCTGGAGCGCAGGAAGCTTACAGCATCCCCCCTGTTGCCAATGCCACGGGCTACAACTGGACAGTGACCGGCGGTAGCATTGCCTCCGGACAAGGCTCAACCAATGTCATCGTGAATTGGGGAAACAGCCCAACTGGGCAAATTTGCGTAAACGCCACAGGCTCATGCGGAACCAGCCAAAATGTGTGCCTCGATGTCCAAATCACCTCGCCTCCCAGCTCACCTGTGGTTACGGGGAGCACGAATGCTTGCCCTGCTGGTAGCGCAACTTACTCCGTATCAAACATTTCAGGCGCAACGGCTTATAACTGGACGGTGACCAATGGTGCCATTACCGCTGGCCAAGGCACAGATACCGTACAAGTGATGTGGAACGCCAACGCAGCCAATGGTATCGTATGTGCCAATGCCTCCAATATTTGTGGCGGAAGTACTGATAACTGCCTTAACGTCAGCCTTTCTGTACCTGTTTCCGGACAAATCAGCCACCTCTGCGATGGAACGAATACCAACTACACCGTGTCGTTTCCAATTTCGGGCGGCACTTCGCCCTACAACATTTCGGGTGGTACGATTGTAGGCGGAATTTTCACTTCGAACCCAATCCTCAGCGGACAGCCATATTCCTTCCAAATTTTGGACTCTAACAGTTGTGTTTCCAATACAATAACCGGCGTATTCAATTGTGCCTGTGCCACCAACGCGGGCAACATGGACTTAGTACCGCTCAGTGCCTGCGAAGATCAGACCGTGACCGCCACTCACCTCGGAGGCCAAACCCTGGATGCCAACGATGTGACATCCTTTGTGCTACACAGCGGACCGGGCACTTCCCTTGTTCCCACTATTTTTGGTCAAAACACAGCGGGCACATTTGGTTACCAAGCTGGAATGGTGTACGGCCAAACCTACTACATTTCCCTTGTGGCAGGCAATAACTTATTAGGATTTCCTGACCCTGCCGATCCTTGCCTTTCTGTTTCGCAAGGCCAGCCTGTTACATTCCATCAAAATCCCATAAGCAATGCAGGCGTTGATCACGATACCTGTGGCCTAAACCAACTCCTCAGCGCTAACACGGGTGTAGGCATTGGCAGCTGGTCGGTCATTGCCGCTCCCGCTCCCGACACTTTGGCAATCACAAGTGTTCAAAATCCGAACACAACTGCTGCTGCATCTGGATATGGCATTTTTAGCCTCGTTTGGACACTGGACAACAACGGTTGCGTGGATGCCGATACCGTGCTGCTTGATTTCAACCCAACGCCCAGTATCATTAGTGTAGACCACACTTGCGACGGCGCCAACGAAAACTATATTGTTTCCTTCCAGATCAATGGCGGAACACCTAATTATTCAACCACAGGAATCCCGAATGGCAATAGCATAGGCACCGGTTATGTTTCTGACCCTATCCCGAACGGCGGACTCTATTCTTATTTGGTTACCGATAGTGCAGGCTGCGTATCTGCGCCCTTGAACGGCTCCTTTAGTTGCAACTGCGCCACGGATGCAGGTCAAATGGACCTCGTTCCGCTTTCTACCTGCGAAGGCGGAAGCATCACAGCCCAGCATTTAGGCGGCCAAACGCTGGATGCCAACGACACTATTTCGTATGTGCTACACACCTTACCCGGCACTACTTTGGGACAAATCATTGACCAAAACACAACCGGTATATTTGTTGATCTGCCCGGAATCGTGTACGGTATAACCTATTATGTTTCATTTGTAGTAGGTAATAGTCTTTCTGGAATTCCCGATCTGCAAGATCCTTGTCTTTCCGTCACGCCTGGTCAGCCAGTTGTGTTTTATCAAAATCCTGTATCCAATGCGGGAACGGATTTGACTACCTGTGGAACGCTGTTGAACCTCAATGCAAATGCCCCGGCCGGCAGTTCCGGTCAATGGTCAATCTCGAATACGCCCAGCGGCGGAAGTCTCAACATCAGCGACCTGCAAAGTGCCACCGCCAGTGCTACTGCCACTGGGTTCGGCACCTATACCCTCACTTGGACGCTAGCACAAAACGGTTGTGTAGGCACTGACGCAGTGAATTTGCAGTTCAACGATTCGCCCGTGCTCAACAATCTCGTGCGAGACTGCGACCCCGCCAACGAGAACTTCACCGTGACCCTGACCCTGTCTGGAGGCACCGCTCCTTACACCGTAAATGGACAGCCCGCTACCGGGAATACCTTTGTGTCCAATTCCTTTGTGAATGGCTCTTCCTACACCTTTAACGTGACCGATGCAAACGGCTGCCCTATGCCGCAAATCGTGGGCGCGTTCAGTTGCAACTGCGCTACCGATGCAGGAACCATGTCGGCCCAAATACTCAGCGTATGCGAAGGGCAAAATTTGACGGCCACCGCTAGTGGGGATTTCAACCTAGACGGCAATGACATTACCGCTTATGTACTGCATAATGGGGTCGGCCCTGCACTCGGCCAGATCTTCGGGCAAAACACCACTGGAGCGTTCTCCTTTGATCCGGCGCAGATGCAATTTGGGACAACCTACTATATTTCTCTGGTGGCGGGCAATCCGCTCGGATCTTTCCCCGACCCACTCGATCCTTGTTTCTCTGTCGCACCCGGTCAGCCCGTACAATGGCTGCAAAACCCGATACCAAACGCGGGACAGGATTTGACCATTTGCGGACAAACAATTGGTTTGCAAGCAGTTGACGGCAATTTCAACGGAAGCTGGACCTTAGTATCTGGCCCTGGAACTGTCAACTTTAACGACGCCAATGACCCTGCAAGCACCGCGACCGTTTCTTCCAACGGCGCGTATGTGTTCCAGTGGACGGAACTGAACGGAACTTGCTCTGGAGTGGACGATGCGAGCGTTGTTTTCAACGCATTGCCCACAGTGACTGCTCTGAATGAAATTTGCGATGGTACAAACACGGAATTTAGCGTGACATTCATAGCCACCAGCGGGCTTGCGCCCTATTCAGTTAGCGGTCTGACAGGGACCTTTGTTGGAAATGTTTTCAGCTCCTTGCCCGTGCCAAACAACTCGACTTATTCTTTCATTCTGGTAGATGCAAATGGCTGTGAAAGCCCTGGCATCTCCGGGGTTCAAAACTGCAACTGTGCAACCGATGCTGGTTCGATGCAAAACACTCCCGCCGCCTTTTGTGCGGATGTGACTGCTACGGCCATTTGGAACAACGATGCGACCACTGATGCAAATGACATTGTCCAGTTCATTCTCCATAATGGTTCTGGATCCGTGGTAGGCAGCACTGTTTTCGCGACCAACAACCAACCAAGTTTTGTTTTTGGTGGCAATCTGCAATTCGGTGTTACTTATTACATCTCTGCCATTGCGGGCAACAACCTTGTGGGGAACGTGGACCTAAATGACCCATGCCTGTCCGTCACACCGGGAGCACCTGTGCAGTGGAAACCGAATCCTACTGCTGAAATTGCGGGCGACGCTACGCTTTGTCTGGGTGGGAACGCTGTGCTTTCGTTTAGCGGAACGGGTATTTATCCGCTCACAATTGATTACTCTGACGGTACGAACATGAGCACCATCGTCCTTACAGGCCCTCAAACTGTTACACTCAACGTGACTCCTTTCGCTTCCACTACGTTCTCTCTGATCAATGTAACCGACGGCACTACCCCTAACTGCGCTACTCCGCTTTCCGATGCGGCAACCGTGGTAGTGAATCAGCCTGTGGAGGCTGGGACAGCAAATGCCGCATTGGAATTTTGTTCTGGTGCGGGTCAATTGGTACAACTTCCCACGCTACTGACGGGTGCGGATCTTGGAGGGCAATGGTTCGAGACTTCTTCCTTGCCTTCTCAAGCAGGCGCGTTCAATCCAAGTATAGGCACTTTCCAACCCAACGGACAAGCGGCTGGCACCTATACTTTCCGCTATCTGCTCGCAGCTGCTGCACCTTGTGTGAATGATGAAGCGACTGTTTCAGTCATCGTCTATCCAGAACCAACAGCAGATGCTGGAACGGACAAAGCCTTGAATTGCAATGTTTTAAACGCTAATTTGGGAGGCTCGGGAACCACAACTGGCACTTACCAATGGCTGTTCAATGGCGGCACAATTGGCACGGACCGTCTATTGCTGGCCAAAGAAGGCGGCACATATACGCTATTAGTAACGACCCCGCAAGGCTGCACGGACACGGATATTGTAGTAGTAAATGAGGACAATGAAGTGCCACAAGCAGACTTGACTTCGGTACTCGACGTACGTTGTTTTGGAGAAACCAATGGATCTGTGGCTGTAGGGGCAGTGACGAGTTCGCACCAGCCCGTGTTGTATTCTTTGAATGGCGGACCGTTTAGTTCAAGCCCATTGTTTTCGGGTCTGCCTCCCGGCGATTATGTGATCACTTTGCAAGATGCCCTAGGCTGCGAGAGCGAAACCACAACACTCAGCGTGGGCGAGCCTCCAGAACTTATCGCTAACCTTGGGGCCGACCTGAAAATACAACTGGCCGATTCGGCGCATATCTTGTTGCAAACTTCTTTACCAACCAACGAGTTGCAGAGCATCCTCTGGCAGCCCTTGCTCGACTCCACATCGGCAGGTCAACCGTATCAAAATTTCTTCCCACTCCATTCTTGGCAAGTAGGTGTTACAGTGACGGACTCCAACGGTTGCAAGGCCCAGGACCGAATTACTGTGCAGGTGGAAAAGCCGCGCAACATCTTCATCCCCAACATATTTAAGCCAGAAACTGGCATTGATCCATTGCTGTATGTGTTTGGCGGGCGCGATGTGGAAGAGATAGAATCCTTCCAGATCTTTGACCGTTGGGGAGATGCGATTTTTGAACACCGAAATTTTGTACCGAATGACCCCTCTACCGGCTGGGATGGCAGCGTGAAAGGCTCGCCGGTAAATCCTGGCGTATTTGTGTATTACGCTGTTGTCAGATTTATTGATGGGGAAGTGGTATTGTTTAAGGGGGATGTGACAGTGCTGCGGTAAATTTAAAATAGAATACTGCCCTTATGAATATCAAGCCCCGCTCAGCCATTGTGGGCATCCGCATATTGTTTTGGCTCTTGGTGTTACCAAGTGCCACTGCCTTTACGGACACCATTCCCGATCTGACAAAACTGACCCAGGCAGGAGATTGGCTTCATCTTCCATCGGGTAAAGTTGTGTGGGTAGAGATGCAAGATAGCGAGGGTGTGTCCGATAAAGATGGGTTTGACACACTTGGACTTGAATCGGTAGGCCGCAGGGGGAATCCGCTCCATTGCGTGTCGCACAAATTTGCAGGTGTTGTGCGAAAAGACGTGAAGACCATCCCGCACCAAGGCAATGCCAAGGTTTTTGCTACTTTAGACAACTTGGTAGCGTGGCTTCCAAGTGATTCTTTGATGAAGCATCACCAGCCTCCAATCTCAACAAAATCGGACAGCAAGCGCGTGGAAGAAGAAAGCCAGAACGTGAAAATTAAACGCGCCTATTTGCTCGCTGCTTACCGGGCGGAAGACAATGATTTTCATGTGGTGATCTGCAACCGCCCCAAATATGACTCAACGGCCGTACTCTTTACCATAGAACTCAGTGGATTGCCCGATTCGTCCAAGCTTTCCCCAAGGAATTACTGCAAACTGCTCACTGCACGTTGTGCGTTCATTTCCCGGCTTGGCAATATTTCCTGTGGCAAAACTTTTGTCTTCCGTGATGCCGGATTGCCTGTCCGTGTAAGTGGCTCTTTGTTTTTTGATATCCACCATGCCGGGCAAATCCATGGCCGGAAGGGACTTAACCCAAAATCTGCCTGGGAAATCCACCCCGTCACTTCTTTCAAGTGGCTTGATTGAACTGAATACCATGCAAAGCACTACAAATTTCTTCCCTGCCCATCCTGCTGCTATACCCTCATCCTTGCACATTACCGACGAAGCAGAAGCCTGTGCGGCGGTACTCCTTGCTTGCCGACGCGCCGATGAGATCAATGGAGCGGGCGGGAGTGCGGCCTTTCTCAGCACGTTAAAAAGCCGCAATGTTTTTATCGGTTATGACCCGCATGTGCTCATCGAAACTGCGGGGCGGTATTTTGAGAAGGCCGGCAGTTCGGCAGCCTTGATTGATGCGGCCATAGGTGCCATACGGGAGCAAACCCGGCTTCCTTTGTTTTACCATTGCCTTGATGTCATCCTCGCAGATGGAGTGGTGACACCCGAAGAAAACAAGGTGTTCCAGTACCTGACCGGGAGGTTTAAAGTGGATGAGGAAGTGGCGTTTAATGCCTTGGAGGTGTTGGTAGTAAAGAATCAATTATGATTTGTTTTTGCATTTTAAAACAAATTGATTTATCTTTGCTCCTGAATTTGCCAAGGAAGGGATTTTTGGCAGGTTCGGAAATATTTGGCAAGACTATTGTAACTCTTTCCAATCAAATATTTTTCACCGCTTCAACACACATGGTCAAAGTATGAAACTTGAGAGAACTTCACTTTTCGTCCTGCTCTTAATTTGCACTACTGGATATGCTTCCGCTCAGGTAACAGCTGTACGCCGATACAATCCATCTGGCAATTCTTCAACGCCCCAAACCTATTCCACCGAAACTAAAGAAAGCTGCGATGCCCGTCGCGCGAAGGCGCTTGCCAAGGTGCAAGGAGCCCCTGTCAGATCATTCACCTCCAAGGGCCTTTCGCCAGCACAATATAGCGCCGATGGAGTATCGCCAGTAGCGTACAGCACAGTGCCCAACCCGGCTACTACTTTTACGGTCAACGGCACTAACGTCCAACGCAATGTGCGTAAAGGAGCTGGCCAGGTAGGAAATCTGCTGTTTACCCCGATCATTGAATTGCACTACGTACAGTTTGCAGTTTATTGCAAGAACACGCCCGTTGACAAAGCCCCTCCCATTGAAGGGTTGATGCTGTTATGGCACGAAGGCAGCAAATGTCCGGGCGGAGAAGAAGGTGCCTGTTACATCGTCAAAGGATATGACACCGCAGAAGATGCAAAAGCTGCTGTGCTTCGGTTCAAAGCCAATCGCATGGATTGCTGGTACAATCCTGCGCTGACCGGTGCGGCAGTGGAAGTGATTGGTGTGCGATCCTGATAATTCCCATGTGTGGTCGTTACTCCTTCGCGCCCAAACCAAAGCAGCTTAAAATCCTAGAGGAGACCGTAGTAGTCCCTGCGGAACTGCAACTCCGTTTCAACATTGCGCCCACGCAAGAGGCGTATGTCATTTCAAATGACCAGCCCAATCATTTGCAAAAAATGGAATGGGGGCTTGTGCCCAATTGGAGTACTGACGGCAAAAATTCAGGCAAACTTATCAATGCAAGAGCAGAAGGTATCGCCGAAAAACCCTAATATTAAAAGTGCGGACAGTTGCACTTGGGTTTGAACATGCTGCAGCTTTCCAGCACAATCATGCCGACGCTGAGAAGGAAGAATGCGATGCGCCACCAGTTGACATTGAATTTTTTCATAGCCGAGGAATTGAAATTTTTTAATGGGCGAATGTAGCCGAAAGGTTTTGAATGAAACTAATTTTTAACAGTACAGTTCTTGTCGCGCCGCTCAATTGGGGCTTGGGACATGCCACGCGCTGTGTTCCTTTGATAAAAGCTTTGGAGCGTCTGGGAGCAAAAGTCATTTTAGCCTCCGATGGCACTGCTTTGAACTTACTGAAAGCAGAATTTCCACATTTGCCTGCATTTCAATTGCCCTCATACCGCATTCGTTATCAAACAGATAGCATGATTTGGAACATTGCTAGACAAATGCCACGCATCACCTGCGCAATCCGAGCAGAACAATGGGCTACTGAACGGTTGCTTCGCGAACATGGTATCAATGGAATCATTTCAGACAACCGTTATGGGTGTTTTAGCGCCCGAGCGCACAGCGTTATCTTGACCCACCAGATACATTTGCGCGTTCCAAACGCTGCCTTGCAATGGGCCGCTAATCAAGTGCTACGGCGTGCCCTCCGCAAATTTGATACAATCTGGGTGCCCGATGCAGCGACTGAGCCCAACCTTTCAGGCGAACTTTCCCATCCTCCCCTCAATGGTTTCGATACCCAATATTTAGGTTTGTTGTCACGCTTCTCAGAAGACAGCCCACCCGCTTTCGCTAAGATTTCTGCGGGCAAAGTCGCTGTCGTTCTTTCAGGCCCCGAACCTCAGCGAACCTATCTGGAGCAAATTCTGATGGAACAAGCACTTGCGCTGCCCCACAAATTTGTGTTTGTCAAGGGAAAAACCCATGCCAAGGAACACCACATCGTTGCCGAAAATGTAGAAGTAGTGTCTTACTTGACCTCTTCAGATTTAAACAAATTGCTTCGGTCAAGCCAAGTAGTTGTGTGTCGCGCTGGCTACAGCAGTATCATGGACTTGGTTGCTTTGGGCCGGAAAAAAGCCATCCTGGTGCCCACACCAGGGCAGACCGAACAGGAATATCTGGGCGATTTTTTTGCCCGCCGGGGAATTTTTATTTGTCAAAAACAGGAAAAAGTAGACCTCAAGACCGGGTTACAGGCAGTCGAGGAAACAACAGGTTCTTTTTCACAACCAACGGAAATAGATTTGTTTGAGCCGATACTATCAGAATGGTTGCGCGATTTGCCTCTGAAACAAGGTGTCACATCGTCCAAGGTCTGACATCCGGCAGTAACAAGGCAAGCCAAATCATTTCCCGGTCGCATTCATTGCGCTTTCAAGTCCGAGTGTGGCAAAAGTTTTGATCACTTCCTCGGCCTTTTCGAGGATGTGGGGAAGCTCGGCTTTTTCGTCCTCCGTCCATTTGCCAAGTACATAATTGACTTGTTTGCCTTTGGAAAAACTGCTGCCAATGCCGATTCGGAGGCGCGGATAGGCATCTGTGCCTAAAATTTCCTGAATACTTTTCAAGCCGTTGTGGCCGCCGTCAGAACCTTTGGAACGGAGGCGCTGCTTGCCAAAATCGAGGTTCAAGTCATCTAGTATGGTAAGGCTGTTCTCAAACAGAATTTTCTCCTTTTGCAACCAGTACCGAATGGCTTTCCCACTCAGGTTCATATAGGTGTTGGGTTTCAAAAGTATCAGTATCCGGCCTTTGAATTTCACTTCTGCAAGATCACCATGATGGTTGCTGCGCCACTCGCCGTCGAGGTTTTTGCATAAAAAATCAAGCACTTCGAAACCGATATTGTGCCGGGTGCCGTCGTATTCGTAACCGATGTTGCCAAGTCCGGTGATGAGGTATTTCATAAAGCCATCTATGAACGATAAACTATGAACTATGAACGAAAACTATTATGAAGGGATGTCAGAGGCTGTTTTCGTTTCATATATTCTCCATTTCTTGTTGTTTAAGGTTGCAAAAGTAATACTGCTAGTCGGGTTCTGAGGCAACCTTTCTCTTTCAAAACACACCTAATATTTCTATGAAAAGTCTGGTTTATAGTTCATCGTTCATAGTTTTCTTGTTGTTGGGGCTCTCCTGCCGCAAAGACAACGACATCGCACCAGGTTTCGACATGGTGTTCCAACGCGAGTTCAGCATCCCGGCAGGCATTGGTATTTTCGATGTGCACCATTTCCAACTCAAGAATATCCCTTCAAGCTGGCAGCAATATCTGGATCAGCATGGAAAGACTGATGCGGATATTTCTGGTGTAATTACTGCTCAAGCAAGTTTGGGCGGTATTTTTGGCGATGCCGATCTTGGTGTAATAGACAGAATTTATGTCCGGGTTTATGATGAATCCAACCAGAACGACTATGTTGAAATCGCCTACCGCGAGCCTACGCCTCTAGATCCAGGCAACGTTCTACCGCTTATTCCTTCCTTAGCAGATTCCAAACGTTTTTTTTCTAACCCGCGATTTTCGGCTGATGTGGTCATTTACCTTCGCCGCGTGACGCAAGATCAGAGCGATGTACGGCTCGATTTGACGATGCGAGCTACTTTCTAATAGCTAGACAGTTCAGGTAGGTAAAAACTCAATCATGCGGAAGTGTACTGGTGTCGTTTTGTCAAATATCCGTCCGCTTTTCATCGAATAATTCTGTGCGCGCTGAAAGTGTTACGGAAGTTTGCGCCCTCAAACGCATTCAGACAACACATGAAACAATTTTCCGTTTTTCTTTTCCTTTCTCTCTTTTCCATTGCTCTTAATGCCCAAAAAACCACCGTCAAAGGGCGCGTTCAAGGCAAATCCAAAGAGCCGATCATCGGGGCAAACATTTTTCTACAAGACACTTATGACGGTGCTACTTCCGATGCAGAAGGCAATTTCCAATTCGACACCGAAGAATCCGGTGCGCAGGTTTTATTGGTGAAATATTTGGGCTACGATTCTGTATTTCAACGAATTGCATTGCAAGGAGGCGTGTTTGAGTTCAATCCGGTAATGCGCGAAAGTTTCAACGAACTAAAAGTCGTGGTCATCAGCGCAGGGTCTTTTGAAGCCAGCGACGAACGGAAGGTGACGGTGTTAAAACCGCTCGACATCGTGACTACTGCTTCAGCGGGTGGCGACACTTACGGTGCGCTCAAAACGCTCCCCGGAGCACAGGTTTCTACGGGCGATCAGGAGGGCCTTTTTGTACGTGGCGGAAGTGGCACGGAAGCTCAAACTTTTATTGATGGAATGCTCGTGAGGACTCCTTTCACTGCCAGCACACCCGATTTTGCTGCGCGTGGGCGGTTCAGCCCATTTCTGTTCAAGGGCACAGTGTTCAGCACGGGAGGCTATTCAGCACAATATGGACAAGGCATGTCGTCAGCACTGATTTTAGATACGCAGGATATGCCCGATCGCTCGGCAGGCACACTTGCAGTATCATGCGTAGGGCTTGGATTTGGGCAACAAAAAATTTGGAAGAACAAAGGCCGGGCCATTGGCGGGAGCGTCAATTACACGAACCTTGGCCCCTATTTTTCATTGGTTAAACAAACCCCGGATTTTACCCACAAACCGGAATACATAGGAACCGAGGGCTTTTTTCGTCAAAAAACAGGGCAAAGTGGCCTCTTGAAATTTTACGCTTACTACAATACTGGCCGAGTGGGTTTCAACATCAAGGCCCCCAATGACAGCATTTTTGGCTTCGATGTCAAAAATGCCAATGCTTACACCAATCTCAGTTGGACAAAATTCGTGGGCGAGCATTGGAAGATAAACCTTGGTGCTTCCTACTCTCATGACCGCAACGACATTTCGAGTTCCTACAGCGCAGGTTTTTTGAATCCAGACACTTTCAAAATTCAAAATTCGCTAACGCAGTTACGAGGAGTGGCGACTCGATTTTTTGGCAGACTTACCACGCTTCGTTTTGGCGGGGAATACCAATATGCTACCGACGACTTTGAAAATCAATATTTTAAGAGCGGAATTCGTGACCAATACGGGGCTATATTCACAGAGTCAGATATTTACATCACCACCAAGCTGGTAGGACGGGTTGGGATACGCGGCGAGCATTCGAACCTCCTAGCTCAGGCTAGGCTTTCGCCAAGGGTGTCGTTGGCCTACAAATTGTCAGGTACGTCGCAGGTTTCGTTTGCTTGGGGACATTTTTACCAAAAAGGCGACAGTTTGTTGCGCTGGCAAAGTCAATTTGGAGGCACAATACCTGGCTTTCAACGAGCAGAGCATCTTATTTTCAACTATCAGTATATCAAGGACGACCGAACGATCCGCTTGGAGGGTTTTTACAAAAAATATGAGCATCTTGTGACCACACGCGAAAGACTCGCCAATGATGGGAAAGGCTACGCTCAAGGGCTTGAACTTTTTTATCGGGACAAAAAAACACTTAAAGGAGTGGATTACTGGCTTTCATACTCTTGGCTGGATACTAAACGGCAATTCCAATGGTATCCTTCAGAAGTGCAACCTACTTTTGCTGCAAACCATGTGGCAACGCTGGTGGCGAAAAAGTTTTTCCCAAAAATAAGGACCAGTGTCGGCATGGCTTACAATTACGCGACCGGGCGGCCTTTTTTCAATCCAAACCGAGCACAGAGTGATTTTTTGGTTGATAGAACGCCTACATATCACAATTTAAGCCTCAATGCCAGTTACCTCACGACCGTACGCAAGGCATTCGCTGTATTCGTATTGGGGGTGACCAATGTGCTAAACCAAGAACAAGTTTTCGGCTACCGATATTCCCCCGATAAAACCATGCGAACTGCCATTTCTCCTGCTGCCAAACAGTTTTTTTTCGTCGGAGCGTTTTTTAGTTGGGGCACTGATAGAAGACAGGAGGTGTTGGACAATCAAAATTAAATCGGTTATTTGGGGATTTGGTTGTTTGGGGATGGACCTAAGCTTGGCGTTTGTATCTGACAATATGGAGACCGGAATTCCAAGATTTAGCCCATCCCCAACTCAACAAATAACCAAACAACCAAATCCATCATTCACTACAAATTTCAACCATGAAAAAAGCAATTTCAATCGCCACACTTTTTCTTTTTGCCTTCTCCTTACAGGCACAAACGACCAACGAAAAATTTGTGAAAGCCATGGGAAAAGCCCTTTCAGGCATGGACACCTTGAAAACTTCGGAGCAATGGCTGGCAGCGTCAAATAATTTTGAACGCATAGCCCAAAAAGAAACCAAAGAATGGCTGCCACACTATTATGTGGCATTTTGCCAAACCATGGCATTCAACATGAGCCAGGATAAGAATATGTACGAACTCTTCGCCAAACGGGCCGATGATTTCGTAGCCAAGGCCGACGCGCTTAATCCAGACAATTCAGAAATATACGTGCTAAAAAGCATGATCTCTGGGCTTTATATCCGCATCAACCCTATGGTGAATGGGCAGAAATATGGTCCAGTGGCCGCGATGCAACTCGAAAAAGCCAAGATTCTTGATCCAGAAAACCCGCGTACTTACATGCAGGAAGGTGCAACGCTCCTCTTTACGCCAGCACAATGGGGGGGTGACAAAGTCAAGGCCAAGGCGACTTTGGAAACCGCTGCAGCCAAATACGAGGCATTCAAACCTGCCACAAGCATTCATCCCAATTGGGGCAAAAAAACGAACGGGATGTTTATGGAAATGGCAAATAAGTGACCAAGGACTTATGAGCTATTGCCTACTTTTGCAGCCAAATCTCTCACATCTCTCACATTCTCACGTCTCCCACCCATGGAAGTCCTGAACGCACCATCCACTGTTACTGCCCCTGCAACTACCAACGGTGACTCTTTCCCGATCAACGGGACCGATCACCTCGAATTTTATGTCGGCAATGCCAAACAAAGTGCGATGTATTACCAGGCCGCGCTAGGCTTTGAAATAGTGGCGTATGCTGGCCCTGAAACGGGTGTGCGGGACCGAGTGAGTTACGTTTTGCAACAAGACAAAATACGAATCGTGCTTACGGCCTCTTTACTGCCAGGCACCGAAATTGCACAACACGTGGCGGAACATGGTGACGGGGTGAAAGTGCTGGCACTTTGGGTAGACGATGCGGAACAAGCATTTTACACCGCGCTCTCACGTGGCGCAGAGGCTGCTTTTGCCCCCAAAACCTTGCGAAACGACGATGGCGAGGTCGTTTTGGCCGCCATCAAAACCTACGGCGACACCATCCATACGCTGGTAGAAAGGAAAAATTATAAGGGCGTTTTTATGCCCGGTTACGAGCCTCGCAAAAACGCATACCCTTCAAAATCAGTGGGTTTGAAATATGTGGACCACTGTGTGGGGAATGTGGAACTCGGCGGCATGAACAAATGGGTGAAGTTTTACCAAGACGTGATGGGCTTCAAACTCCTCATCACTTTTGACGATAAAGACATTTCTACCGAATATACCGCGCTCATGTCGAAAGTGGTGAGTAATGGCAACGGTTATATCAAATTTCCGATCAACGAACCCGCCAAAGGTTTGAAAAAAAGCCAGATCGAAGAGTACCTCGACTTCTATCGTGGAGCGGGTGTGCAGCATATCGCGGTGGCAACGGACAATATCCTGGAAACAATAGCCCAGTTGCGTGCCAACGGCGTTGAATTCCTCTATGTGCCAGAAGTGTACTATGAAGATGCGTTAGATCGTGTGGGGAAAATTGACGAAAACATACAAGATTTGAAAGCCCTGAATATCCTGGTTGATCGTGACGAGGATGGTTATCTGCTTCAGATTTTTACCAAGCCAATTCAGGATCGCCCCACGGTTTTCTTTGAAATCATACAGCGACGGGGCGCAAAGTCCTTTGGAAAAGGGAACTTCAAAGCACTTTTCGAGGCTATCGAACGGGAGCAGGAATTGCGCGGGACTTTGTAAAAAGCGGATTGAAGTTTCAAAGGTGACATCTTTGAGGAAAAGAAAGGTAGCTAATTGCTTATCAACACTTTAGCAACACCTAAATTACCCACACCCGGGCGAGACAATCTCAAAAAGTAAAGGCCGGGATGAAGCGCGGACAAATCAATATTGTTGTCGTTGAGGCGAAGCGATGCCACTATCCGTCCTGAAAGGTCTGTAACTTCTGCCAGACACCCGCCAGCGCTCAACCCTGACACCGACATAAGCCCGGTACTGGGGTTGGGGTACAACACAAATTGTGCTCCACCCATCTCCGCCACACCGCTGGTTTTCACTTCCACCACCTTGCACTTGCTGTCGGCACTGTACTGGTTGGCCACTGTTAGGCACACCGTGTAGAATCCTGGCGCAGGGAAGGTATGCACCGGGTTAGTGTCCTGACTTACGGTGCTTCCGTCCCCAAAATCCCAGAGCCATTCAGTTGGCTCATAGGACGATACATCCCATAAGCGGAGGGCAAGGGCATTAGTGTCCGTTGGGTCAGGCCTAAAGTCCGCCAGCGGGTGATTGTCAATGCCCAGCGTGTCGCAGGGTGAGCCGTCGAGGGGGCCGAGGCGGTGGTTGGGGAAAACCGGGGTATTCTGGTAAGGGTAAGGAAATTCGATTTCCCTTTGCCGAAAGTCGCATGCCTCTCCCGGCTGGTCGGGTCGGTTGATGACGTGCAGGTTCTTAGTGGTGGTGGGCGGAAACACGTAGAGCCGACGGTCCGGCCCAAAAATGATATAGGAGAATTTAGTTGGGAGGTTATTGCTTGTACCATCCCAAATCGCGACCAATTGTTTGGAGGCCAGGATGTCAGAGGCTTGTAAATCAAACTGATAGAGGTAATCGAAATCCGCCAGATAGAGCCATCGGTTGTTGGGGGAAATGGCACAGCCGCCGTAGATGCCCTGTGTGGAGTCGTTGAAATCGAAATGTATAAGATTGCTCAAAGTGCCATCGCAGCGGTCAAAATCATAAATATATACTCCTTGAAAGCGATTATAGCGCACATATTTGGAGCCATCCAATGAAAAATTGGCCTGAAAACCGCCGTCCGCCCCCCAGGCAGTACCAAGGCTCTGGGAGTGATGAACATAGACCGTGTCCTTGCTCAAAAGCACCAAATGTATTTTGTTGCCGATCTCAACGGGCACGGGCAGCCACCAGTCACGGCCGTTGCCATGCTTGACCGAGGTCAGCTGGCCATAGCCCAGCCGATCGCTGATGAGCACTTTATTCTTAAGGATAATGTTACCGTCTTCCCCACCATCTGTTATGTCAATTATCGAATATTGAAACTTGTTGGCATAAATTACTAATGGGGGGGAATTTGATTTGAAGGTTGACTTATTAAAGAAGTAAACCTTGCCCGTGTAGCCCGGTGCAGGAAGAAATGTACTATAATAATGTGAAGGGTAGTAGCCATTGTTAATGCACCAGTCTAGTTCCCAACCTTGCATCATGCTGTCTCCGTTGATTATTGTAAACCCATTCCGATTGATAATCCTACAGTTCTCTGTGGCATATAATTTCTCACCATTTATATCACAAATGCTTGAATACCCACGTAAAAAATATATGTCTCTCTCGTCCATTTCATCTCGGGGTGGGAAAGTGTCAAAGTTCAAGTTGAAAGCTTCCGCTTCGGGAGTTGAATTGATATAATTATAGCCAAATTGCCAAATATAATCATGTTTTTGTGCCTGACTAGTGTACTGGAAAAGCACAGCGACAGCAACAAGTAGAAATGAGCTATGTGTGTACATGGACAAAGAAAAATGCGTTGCCCAGACAGAGGACGCCCGGGCAATGCAGGTGAAAAACTGTTTTACTTGCTAATGACCAATTTGATCGTGTTGGCCCTTCCAGTGTGCTCATCTTTGACGCGCAGCAAGTACACCCCATTTCCGAGGCTACTCAAATCAAGTTCTGAAACGGAAGCAGTGACTTGGGACACCATCTTCCCGACGATGTCAAACACTTGAATCGTTCGCATTACAGCGTCCGGATTCGGAATTGTAATCCAGCCCGTGCTCGGGTTGGGGTAGGCTCTGAAAAGGGTCGCAGTCGGGTTCTCGACTGCCCGGCCTCCTCCCCCGCCTCGATCCTCCTGGCAAACAGGATAGAACTCTTTCTCCTCATACCGGTTATACAGCACTTGGGCACGAAAAATGGCCTCGCCGTGCGTGTACGGGCAAAGCGTGCCGATAGAGTCCAGTGCCTCCAATTGTTCCGCACTGATCGAGTCCTGTATGAACAGCTGAATTTCCAGCGCGTTCATTGCTTTTTGTAGTTGCTCCCAGGTCTGCGTTGTACTTATCGCCGCGTTTTCGGTGAGCAATTGGGCTGCCAGTGTTAGGCGGTTAAAGCGGATGGTGTCGAGTTGTGCACGCAGATTTTCTGTGGCAGCAGAAAGTACTGCCAGCCTTCGGCTATAAACTGTTCCATTGATAGCGGTGCCGCTGGCAAAGGTGCTGTCCGCTAAGTAGAGCGAATGGCGCAAGCTGGCGATGGTGGCTTCCAGAGCGTCCACCGTAGCTTGTTCAGCATTATCGCGATTGTCCAGTACGTCCATGCCCTGCCGCAACTCCCAGAAAGCCTCTGTGGTAGAACCTGTCTTGCTTTGCAGGAACTGATAGAAGAGCGAGTCTGTAGCAGCCCACAAAGGATTTTTTTGCAACTCGGCATAGAGGTGGTTTTCCAGCATGGTGGGCAACACCCCCGGAAGCCCTACGCTGTGGATACTGCTGTCCGCTACCGCTCTTTCCACATTGCGGTCCTTTCCAGTCGTATAAGCACCTGGAGGGAGGCAAGTGAAGCCACTACAAGAAAATGAGGGGAGCGTTGGGGTGGGTTCGTCTACAAACCAGTCGGGTTGATTGGTTAACGGAAGGAACTCCGCATTTTCATCCGGGTCAACCCCAAAAAGAGAAAAATCTATAATGTTTTGCAGTGTTGCCTCATGCGTCGCCTCGCTGTCCACCCACTCGTTTCCATGGTCCTGCACCGGGCTCATTATGTCCAGGCCCTGCGTCCCCAGCGTCACATCCGCCCTAAGCAACAAGCCAGTGGGGGTGCTGTTGAACTCAGAACCTTTGAGCGTGGTACCCTCGCAGAGGGTGGAGAACTCCATGCCTAGGAGGATTTGGTCGGTCTCGTTGCAGTTGTAATCGCTTTGGTTCACATTTCCCAATCGGTATCCCTTGACTTGCGGGTCCGTCAGCGCAGAATGCACTTTGTTGCAATTAGCGGTGAGGCCGCTCGTGTTTAATACGTCCATCCCGA
>CAZPTQ010000006.1:0-54041 GCA_964589365.1 uncultured Saprospiraceae bacterium | reverse complement strand
ATGGCGGCAAAAGAATGGCATCAAATTGGGAAGTTATTTTGACACCGTTCCTTAGGCCAACACGCCCCTAAATGCCTTTTAAATTTCCTCAACCCCAAAATACCGCCCCGCCCGCTCCACCAATTTCTCCGCCATTGCCCCATCCTCCGGGTATTTACTTCTTAAATAATCCGCAAAAACCTTGTCGAGGCTGTCAAACTGGTTGGCTTCGATGCCGTGAACAAAAGCCCTGTCGCTGAATGTTTTGCGCTTAGGGATAAGTTGGAAGGAGTCGGGGAAAATTTGACGGAGGCGGAGGTTGCTGAGTTCCAGGGTCTGTTCCGGGCGTATGTCGTTGAAAGTCAGCGAAATGATTGCATTGGCCGTGACATTCTTTTCTTTGAAAACTTCCAATTCGGCTTCTAGTTCGGGCACGGAAACTTCATGACAAGCATTTCGCTCCCAGCGCAACCACGGGCGTGTGCTAATGGCCTCAAAAGTCACCTTGCAAGTATTATCGGGCTGAATATCAAGCAAGAGAAATCCCTTTTCTGATCCGATTTCGGTATCACTGAACCGCTCTGTGCTGCCCGAATACCAAGCACATGGGTGTAGGCCAACGGCTTGGCAGTCGTGCCAATGGCCGAGCGAGACGTATTGAAATCCTGCCAGCTTGGTCTCAAATTCTGCAGGAAACACTTGTTCCCCATATTCTTCCATCAAGTATCGTTTTCCGAGCGAGGTATGCAGCATCAAGATATTGAATTTGCCCGCTTGGGGTTCAAGTCGTTCCAATTCGCTCAATAACAAGCGGTTATCATTAATGTGTGGAACACCGTGAATGGCCACGTTGCCAAATTCAACCATTTCCCATTGTACTCCAAAAATCGGGAAGACATGCTCAAGTGTGCGTAATGCGCGAAGAATTGGGGCATTGTAAATCGTCTTGGGGGTTTCGTGGTTGCCCGAAATAATCACCGTTGGGACACCTGCCTGACCCATGCGGCGGAGTTGTTCCAACCCGAAAGTCAGGGCGCGGTTGCTTGGGCTGGGCCGGTGGAAAAAATCGCCCGAGTGGATCACTATATCGGGTTTTATGATCAGAATTCGGTCCACCACACGCTCGAAAGCGTCGTACACATCTTGTTCGCGGGCGTTGATGCCATCGTCAGTGACCAGATCATAGGCTTGGTAGCCAAGGTGCGTATCAGAAAAGTGGAGGATTTTCATCACTTATTTGGGCTTCAAAAATAGCCAGTTAAATCGGTCAGCGAGGTTTCTTCCTTTCTGTTGAAATCAAGATTGTAACGGTTTCACTCGAACGTATTTCATATAATCTGTGCCGGGCGGGTCAGTTAAACCAAAGTTGCGTGCCATGGTCACAATTTGCCCCCTGTGGTAAGTGCTGTGGTTCATGCAATGGTGAATCATCTTGGACCGCGGGCGACTGTCTTCCGTACCGTTCAGGAGTTTGAAGGTACAAACCTCTTGAAAATCAGCATCGGGCAAAGCATCCACATACTCGGCAAATTCTTCCGATTTTTTCAAAATCCCTTCAAAAATGTCCTCTACCGTACCGTCGAACCTTTGAAACAAAAATGTAGTGGGTGGAACCAACTGTAGGCGTTCGAGCCAAATTTCCTCCGCCCCCCATATATGGAGCAGGGTATCCCGGATGGTGGGAAAACTTGAGGGCATTTCACTCCCCATCAGTTCCAATGGCTTGGTTTTCAGCCAATTCACGAATTGAGTATTGGCCCAATGGTTGAAACTTGCATAGTCTTTGAGTAGGGATTCGATTGTCATTTCTTGATTGTGGATTTGTTTATTTGTGGATTTGGTTATGTGGGGATTTGGTTAATCGCGACAAAAGTGCCATATAAAACCCATCAAAACCTTCATCCTGTGGCAAGATGCGGCGTTCTTCCAAAAGTTTGAAATCTTTGCCTGCTTCGCTTGCCAAAAACTTTTCCACCTGTTGCTGATTTTCAGAGGGTAAAATACTGCAAGTTGCGTATACCATGCGCCCGCCGGGCTTGGTAATGGCGCTGTAATTTTGAAGAATATCCTGTTGCGTGGCGCGAAGTTTCTCAATTTGTTCCGGTTGGAGTTTCCATTTCGCGTCGGGGTTCCGGCGCAGGATGCCCAGTCCGCTGCATGGGACGTCGAGCAAAAGCCGATCAGCAGAACCGTACAAACGTTTGATTGTCTTGCGGTTTTCGATGGGACGGGTCTCGATGTTGGTGGCACCTGCCCGGCGGGCACGGGCGCGGAGGTCTTCCAGTTTCCAAGCCTGCGTGTCGAGCGCAATAAGACTCCCCCGGTTTTGCATCAAGGCTGCGAGGTGAAGGGTTTTACCGCCTCCCCCTGCACAGGCATCTACCACACGCATCCCTGGCTGGGGATCAAGCAGTGGTGCGACAAGTTGGCTGCTGTAGTCCTGCATCTCGAACCAGCCCTTTCGGAAAACGGTGGTTTGGAAAACATTTTTCCGAACACTCAGCACCAGCGCGTCAGAATTGGGTATTGCTTTGGTTTCTACTTTCTCCAATAAGAGTGCCTGTTGAAGTTCCAAAGGATTGGTGCGGATACGGTTGGTGCGGAGCACGACTTGTGCGGGGCGATTAAGCCAATGAAGCGTTTCGTCCCAACGTTCAGGAAGTTCGTTTTTGCCCATTTCTTCGAGCCAATCCGGAATGCTTTCGCGAATGGAACGAGGAAGGTCTTCGGCAAGGTTCCCATCTTTTCCGCCTTGCCATTGTTTTATTTTGGCAAAAAACGCTTTGGTTTTCAAACTTTTGAACTCTTGCCAATCGGGCAATTCAAAATTTTTAAACGCCAAATGAACGCCAATGAGTTGCCAGAAATCGAGTTCGGTATTGGGTGTAATGCCCAGTATTTCTGCATACAAGCGGTAGTATCGCAGCACCTCATACGTCGTTTCGGCAATAAAAGACCTGTCGCGGCTACCCGCCTTAGGGTTGCTGCGCAGCGCTTGTTCTATTACCTTGTCGGCATAGCGATTCTCTTGAAAAATGGCGCGAAGATTTTGCGCTACAACGCGTACGAGCAAGGGATGCAAGATGGGCTGAGGAGAGGACATGGGGCTAAGGTAAGCAAGAAACGCGGACGAAATAAGGTCAAAAAAAAGTCCCCCTCCGAACGTTTTCGGAGAAGGACGTCATCAAAACACGCTTCATTTTAAACCTTTATCTTGTAGCCTTTCGGCTAATAATTCTTATTGGAAAGAAATAAGTGATAAATCGCTTATTTATGCAAAGGTAAATGGGTTTTTGAAAAGCCAATGTTAGAGGCTTTAAATTTTTCAACTTTTTTATTCAAATTTGTAAACACACTGATTGTAAAGGGATTAAAGAGGCTTCCAAAGCAGTGAAATCAGCGTTTTCTCCTCCTTCCACTGTTATTGTTGTTGTTATTGCTCCTTCCGCCACCGCTGCCGCTGCCGGAACTTCCCCTGTTTCGTCCTCCGCGCCTTCTTCCTCCACGGTCATTGCCACCTACATTGTTGGTTCTATTCCGGTTGTCCAATTTTCCAACTCCAGCAGCCAGTTTATCAAGAGAATCATGGCCTTCATGCAGCACCAAAAGACCGTTGGAAAGGATTTCAAGGTCTTCTTTCACTATGTCATCGCTGACATAGTGTTCCTTGTTCCAAGTTTTATAAGCCAGCTTCATGTACGATGCGATGACTTCCACAAAGCCCTCTCGCTTTGGGCCTTCGGGCAATTCGATGGCTTTTTGGATAAGCGCATGGACGCTGTTGCCATAGTGCCGCATTCGGGTAGCAGTGGTAGGATAGCCAAGCGGTTGGGGTTTGGCACGGTCTTCTTCCCGACGGATAACTATGCCGGCGGGTACATTCACCTCCAACTCGTAGTTGGTGAGCGCAAAAACGTGGTTCCAAAGTTTTTCTCGATAGTCGTCCATATTGCGGTTGCCTTGCGGGCCGAGTTGAATCATCAGGCCAATAATGGATTCCACCGTTTTTTGTCTTTTTTGAGGCGATTCAATGGTCTTGGCGTGCAAGAGCATTTCTTGAATAGACCGGCCGTACTCGGGGAATTGTATGTCCGGGCGTTCGGTATTGTATTCTATATCTAAATTGTTCATATTATTAAGTTTGAGGTACGGGTCAATCGAAAAGATTCAAGCCCTCAGAAGACCTGCTACAGATATATCCTCGTCTAAGTCTTCCCAATGGATTCCTTGTCCTTTCCCGATCAGCCGCCAATTTGTCCTGCTTTGCTCGGAGGCGTCGCGTAGTGTTGGAAACCAATCAATTGGCACTCCGATTTGGCGGCCGTCTTCCAAAAGGACACAAATTTTGCTGTCATTGAACCAAACGTTTATGGCAGAAACGCGATCAGTTCTGGTTAAAGTGGTCATACCAAGATTGTAAAAAATTCTTGTCGGTGCTCTTCGACTTTTTTTCTCAACTGGTTGATTTCTTTGGCATTGAAACCAAATGAATCAGCTAGCTCTACTTCATTTAGCCAAAATTTAGCTGAAGCGTCTCCTTTTTCTACATGAACGTGCGGCGGTTCATTTCCTTCATTACTATAAAAAAAGAAGCGGTAGCCAAGAAGTCGAAGGATAGTAGGAGATGGCGAACAAAAGTATCCAAAATTCTCCTAAACAATTCAAAAATTGCATTACCGAAGATCAATCATTATTCCACTGTTACAGACTTTGCCAAGTTTCTCGGCTGGTCTACGTCGCAGTCGCGCATAACGGCGATGTAATAAGCGAGCAATTGCAAAGGTATAACAGAAAGCAATGGTGTAAACGGTTCTTCTGTCTCCGGTATTTCAATGGTATGGTCGGCAAGTTTTTTAATGATCTCGTCGCCCTCGGTTACAACGGCCACCACTACGCCCTTGCGGGCCTTCACTTCCTGTATGTTACTCACCACTTTTTCGTACGCGCTTTTGTTGGTGGCAATGACAAAAACGGGCATATTCTCATCAATGAGCGCGATGGGGCCGTGTTTCATCTCGGCAGCAGGGTAACCCTCGGCGTGGATGTAACTGATCTCTTTGAGTTTCAAGGCACCCTCGAGCGCGACAGGGAAATTGTAGCCCCTGCCTAAGTAAAGCGCGTTGCTGGCATTTTTAAACTCGCCTGCGATGTACTCCACTTGCTTTTGGCATTTGCGGAGCAATTCATCGGCCTTTTGTGGGATCAAAGAAAGTTCCTGAACCAGTTTTTGATACTGCGATTTTGGAAGGAAGCCCCTTTCATATCCCAATATCAGGGCCATCATGCTGAGCATGGTGACCTGCCCGGTGAAGGCTTTGGTGGACGCTACCCCAATTTCTGGCCCGACGTGAATATAGGAACCGCTGTGCGTGAGCCGCGCAATAGAAGAACCTACTACATTTACGATTCCATAAGTGAGTGCTCCCCTTTGTTTTGCCAGTTCGAGGGCTGCAAAGGTGTCGGCAGTTTCGCCTGATTGACTTATTGCGAGCACGATGTCATTGTCGCGCACTACCGGATTGCGGTAGCGGAATTCTGAAGCATACTCCACTTCCACAGGCAGACGCGCGAGGTCTTCGATCAAATATTCGGCTATCATCGCTGCATGCCACGATGTGCCGCAACCCAAAATGATCATGCGTTCGGCGTTCACGAGTCGTTTCAGGTGTTCGTCCATGCCACCGAGCCGAACCCAGCCTTCTTCAGCATTCATCCGGCCGCGCATACATTCAGCGATGGTGGTAGGCTGCTCGAATATCTCTTTTAGCATAAAGTGGTCGTAACCACCTTTTTCCAACTGCTCGATCTCTATTTCAATTTTATGGACGGTATGTGTGGCGACTTCGTTCCGCAGGGTTTTGATACTCAATTCTTGTCCAAGCGCACAAGTTGCCACCTGCTCGTCTTCCAAGTACACCACGTTTTTGGTATGTTCCACGATGGGGGTGGCATCAGATCCGATTAAAAATTCGTCCTTCCCAATACCGATAACGAGGGGACTTGATCTGCGCGCAGCCACAATTTTATTAGGGTCGTCGCGATCCATTACAACAATGGCGTATGCCCCGTGTACCTGTGTGAGTGCCTGACGGACAGCCTCTTCGAGCGGGAGATTTTCCTGTTTCTGAACCTCTTCGATGAGGTTTACCAGCACTTCCGTATCGGTTTCGCTTTTGAAATTGTAACCGAGCCGAAGCAGGGCACTTTTAAGCACTGAATAGTTTTCGATGATACCGTTGTGGATAAGCACGAGCCGACCACTGCTACTGGTATGCGGGTGGGCGTTGGTATCGTCAGGCTTACCGTGGGTAGCCCAACGTGTGTGGCCCATGCCGACGTTTCCACTCGTGTCTTTATCTTTTGCAAAACCCACGAGTTCCGCCACCTTCCCCTTCTTTTTATAGACCCGGAGCGAGCCATTTTGCAGGGCAACACCTGCGCTGTCATAGCCACGGTATTCGAGGCGAGTGAGGCCTTTTATTAAAATCGGATAGGCCTTTTTTGGACCGATGTAACCAACGATTCCGCACATAATTATGAAGTGATGAATTGATGGAGTGATAAAGTGATAGCGCGACCCGATGGGATCACTTCATCACTTTATCACTTCATCACTTTACTCTGGTGTATTTCAATTCCAATTTAGCTGGGAATGTCAGGCTTTTAGGGCCATGCAACACAGCACGTTCTGCAGTTCGGCTACGCGGGAAAACACCAAGATAGACCGTTCTGTTCTTGGTGTCGGCACTGCTGTCGTCGTCTACGATGTGCTGGAACACTTCACTGAGCGTAAGCCGGTAGCGTGTCACGGTAGTGCCATTGTCTATTACTTTTTTAGGCGATCCGCCAAAACTCAAAAAGCCCCCTGTGAGGTTGCTACCGAAGGAATAGTATATATCACTGGTAAAATCAAATGTTGAATCACTCTTCAACTGTGTAAAGTATAACTGGTCGGCTGGCAGAAGATTGGGGGTTTCATCCGCCACGGTCAGCACGAGTTGGGCCTGGTTTACCGCGATATTGTCAAGACGGTTTGCGTGGGGGAATTCTATTTTAACCCGCAGGCCGTGCATCCCTTGCACATAAAGTTTGTCATCGGCATACTGCTGGCCGATCAATTGTCCGGCCGGGCTTCCGCTATGGTCATGCTCGAAGTAGGTGAATTTATTTGCACCCTTAAAAAAGAAGTCAAAAGCTTCCGCCGTGCTGTCCGATTTCTCGTGGTAGTAAAGGCGCATCCTACTCAATGCATTGTCGTTCAGGTCGAATGCCATCATGGTGCCGGGAGAAGTCCCCCCAGAAGAGGACACGATTTTCAAACCCCGAAGTTTTTTGAAAAACAAGGAGTCAATAGAATACGAAGCACTATCAAGCCTGAAAAGTTCTTGACCAAATTCGGGCTTTAGCACTACCCTCAAAAAAGGCCCTTTAAAGCTTCCAAAAAGGCTGTCTTGCGTGGTGGGCCGTGGAGTAAACGTGATGCTTCCCAGTTCTTCGCTTGCAGGATACGAATCGTTGGAATAATAATCCTTGGTATCGCTGATGAATTGACTATCGTCTACGCGCAATACACGCAAGGTTTGAATCGTAGTAGCCGTGTCGCCGTAAAATCCTGCCGAAGCATAACGCAGGTACAACACAATGCTGTCGAAGGCTTGAGTGGTGGTGTCGAAATTCGGGTTCAGCGCTTCGCCCAACATCAATGCATAAATATCGGAGGAGGACTTCCCGAATTGTGGGTCGTTCAGTTCGCCGCACAAAAAAAACGCTGCGGTAGAACTGCGGTCAGAGGTCAAAGAGCTGTCTTCACGTTCAATGGTGCAGCGCACTTCCACAGTATCGGTGAATAAATACTCGGAATATTCGTCGTCGAGCAATCCAAGACCCAAGCTGTTTGGTTTTTTGCAACTGGCCCAAAACGCAAGGGCTACCAACAAGATACCGACCAGTGCCGGGAGTTTTTGCTTAATGTATGTGGTCATGTGATATGGTGATGGTTTATTGGTGATTGGCATTTTGGTGACCAGTCACCAAATCACGCCGGAACCCCCTCAGTCAATGTCTTGAAAAACTCAAGATAGCCCGGCAAAGCTTCCTCAGCAGGTTGCCAGGGGAGCACGGGTTTGTCTCCTGCTACTGACAGGTACGGAACGCTGGTATCAAGCGATTCGCTGCCGATAATCACTGCATCGGCGTAATGCGCCGCGCCCTTGTGCATGGAAATGCCTTCGCCATCGCGGAAAGGTTCGAGGTGTTTTTTCGTCAAATTGTTGATCGCCGCTTTTTGGAAAAACCGTTCTCCACCCTCATGTTCGCGTGGTGTATCGTATGCCCCGTATATGATTTGGGCATTGGCAAAAATCGGCTCTGTCTTGTAAGCCGTGCGGAGGTAGAGCGGAAGGAGGCTGGTCATCCAGCCTTGGCACATCACATAATCAGGTGGCCAGCCGAATTTTTTCACAGTTTCAATGGCACCTTTGCAGAAGAAGGCCGCGCGGTCGGCGTTGTCCTCGAAGGGCTTGCCCTTATCGTCTTCAAACACCATTTTTCGTTTAAAAAACTCTTCGTTGTCAAGGAAATAAACCTGCAATCTCGAGCCAGGAAGGGACGCCACTTTGATGAGCAGTGGGTAATCGTCGTCGTCCACTATGATGTTCATCCCACTGAGGCGCACTACCTCGTGAAGCCGGTGACGGCGTTCGTTCACCACGCCGAAGCGGGGCATCAGGATGCGGAGTTCATAACCTTGGTCTGCGAAAAATTTGGGCAGTTTCCCCACGAGTTCAGAAATGTCGGTGCCCTCAGTGTAGGGTGCGAGTTCTTGCGTGATCAGGAGCAATCGCTTCTTTTCCATGTGTCAAAAAACCAGACTTGAATTGGTGTGTGTAATGCACGATTAATTACGAAACCGGAATTCGGGAAGAGCGCGCAGGGATGTTAAAATATTGAGATATTGAGATATTGTTGAATGAAGTTGTTAATCTTGTTATTTCTCAAATCCCAATATCCAAATATCTCGTTCTCTCCAACTCACTCCGCGAAATTCGGGTGCAAAAGTATAAAAAAAAATAGGTTTTTTTTCCAAAGAATTTGGGCAGAATATTTTGAGCGAGATTAATCTTCCATTTTTCGCTCCAAAACCCGGAAGGTGTAAGCCCATTCGTTCTTCTCGTCGGGCTGGTGTGTTTCGCGCCAAATTTCTTCCCATTCAGCGGGGTCGGTTTCGGGAAAAAAAACATCGCCCTCCACCTCCAGGTCTACCTCCGTGAGGTAAATCCTGTCCCAGAGATCCGCAGACTCCCGGTAAATTTCCCCACCGCCAATGACGAAAACCTCCGCTTCCCCACCGTCAAATGCCATGCCGAGCGCTTCCTCCAGTGAATGCGCCACCAGTACTCCTTCAGCAGTAAAAAACAGGTCGCGTGTCACCACGATATTGGTGCGTTTCGGAAGCGGTCGGCCAATGCTCCTAAAGCAATTGCGCCCCATGATGAGGTGGTGATTCAGGGTTGTTTTTTTGAAATATACTAGGTCAGCGGGCAAATACCATGGTATCTGGTTGTCTTTCCCGATCACGTTGTTTTTGGCCGTGGCGACGATGGCGGAGATGATCATTTAGTGGTAAGTGATTAGTGGTAAGTGTTGAGTGATAAGTGATAAGTGTTGAACAATCAACACTTATCACTTATCACTTATCACTCAACACTTATTTCTGCAATTTGCTGTGTCGCTGGCTGTAGCCAAAGTAGACCAAGAAGCCAAGCGCCATCCAGACAATAGCGGCTTTGAGCGTGAAGACATCAATGGCGACGATCATGCCCAAGCAAATGATTGCCCCCAGAATCGGCACCACCGGTACCCAGGGAGTACGGAATGGGCGGTGCTGCTCAGGATTGGACCGGCGCATGAACAACACTCCGATGCTCACCAGGGCAAAAGCCAGGAGCGTGCCGAACGAAGTAAGGTCGCCCGCAACATTGCCCGGCACAAAGGCAGCAAAGGCTCCTACAAAGAGGAACAATAGCATATTGGATTTGTACGGCGTTCGGAATTTCGGGTGCAGTTCGGCAAACACCTTAGGGATAAGGCCGTCGTTTGCCATAGAGTAGAATACCCGGCTTTGGCCCATCAGCATCACCAGGATTACCGAAGAAAAACCTGCCAGAATAGCGACTGTGACCGCCGTGGCGAGCCACTCGTAGCCGGGCATATGGTTCTGGATGGCATATGCGACGGAAGCTTCTTTGCCCGCCCCGGCAAATTCCGTCCAGTTGGCTACTCCCGTGAGGACATAAGAGAATAGGATGTAAAGCACCGTGCAAACCGCCAGTGAACCCAATATCCCGATGGGCATGTCCCGCCCTGGATTTTTTGCCTCCTGGGCAGCGGTGGAGACCGCATCAAATCCAATGAAAGCGAAAAAAACAATGGCTGCGCCACCCAATACACCACCCCAACCATGTTTGAATATCCCTTCATGACCGGCAGTGCCTTCAGGAATCATGTAGGGCGTATGGTTGGAAGGATCAATGAACTGCCAGCCCACTGCGATGAAAATGAGCACGATGGAAACCTTAATCGCCACGATAATGGCGTTTAGGAATGCCGATTCCTGAGTGCCTTTAATCAGCACCAGGGTAAGGGCAAGCAAGATTACGAGCGCTGGGGCATTCATGATACCACCCTCCATAGGGCCGTGGCACCATTCAAAGGGTATCCCCCCACCCAAAAGTGTGTTCAGGTATTCACTCCAGGCAATGGAAACGGTGGCCGCGCCAAGGGCATACTCCATTATGAGTGCCCAACCGATAATCCAGGCCACAAACTCGCCCATGGTGGCGTAAGCATAGGTGTAGGCGCTACCAGCGATGGGTATCATGGCCGCGAACTCTGCATAACACAAGCCCGCGAACGCACAACCAATGGCTGCAACGATAAAAGAAAGCGTGACGGAAGGCCCGGCGGCTTCGGCGGCGGCGGCGGCAGTGCGCACAAACAGGCCCGCGCCGATGATGGCTCCAATACCAAGCGCGACGAGGTTCCAGGCACCGAGTGTGCGTTTCAAGCCTTTTTCAGAGTCGGCGGCTTGAGCCAAAAGTTGAGAGAGCGGTTTTCGTACCCAAAGGTTTGCCATACAAAGTAGAGTTTTAGTTTTGAAAATTCGTGGGGCGAAAGATAGAGTGGTTTTTGAATTTACGCCGTTTCTCTATTATGAATCATTTTCTAGCGTATCTGTACACACTGGCGGCCAAGCCACATGTGTACTAATCAGTTGCAGCGGAAAAATATTTTTCCAAACCACAGAATTGCAGGACTTTCGTGGCTAGAACGAATTACAACATGAAGAAAAACGACGATCTCCCCCGCAAGCTTTCCCAGGCAGAACTGGATCAGTTGTGGCAAGAAAATTTTGCCATTGAAAAAGCCTCCAAGGATTCTATCGTGAAGGACTGGCTTCCGCGCTACACAGGCATGGCGCTCGACCAATTTGGCGATTATATCCTGCTGGTCAATTTTGGCGGCTACGTCAAGGATTTTGCCGACCAACACGGGGTAGCCGTCCACGGCCTCGATCGCCCCATGCAAGCCGCCACCGCTGATGGGATCACCATCATCAATTTTGGCATCGGAAGCCCAAATGCAGGGTTGGTGATTGACCTTTTGGAAGCCATCAAGCCCAAAGCAGTGCTATTTTTGGGAAAATGCGGCGGCCTAAAAACAGGCAAAAACCGCAATGGCGACCTTATCCTCCCCATCGCCGCCATACGGGGAGAGGGCACCAGCAATGACTATCTCCCCCCTGAAGTGCCCGCTTTGCCCGCCTTTGCGCTGCAAAAAGCGGTTTCAACCACGATCCGCGAATACGAGCGCGATTACTGGACGGGCGTGGTGTATACCACCAACAAGCGCGTGTGGGAGCACCGCGAAGATTTCAAGACCAAACTCCGCGACCTGCGTTGCATCGCCATTGACATGGAAACGGCGACACTTTTTGTAGCAGCCTTCAAAAACCAGATGCCCGCTGGGGCGCTCCTGCTCGTAAGCGATATGCCTATGACCCGCGAAGGCATCAAGACCGAAGCCAGCGACAGAGCGGTGACAACTCAATTCACCAAAACCCACCTTGCCATCGGCGTGGACTCGCTCAAACAATTGATGAACAAGAGCATGACGGTGAAACACCTGCGGTTTTGAGATGTAGGGGAATCGCTTTTCGTTGGGGAGTTGTCCGCCTTTTGAAGACGAGAAAAACACCCGCGCACAGTTTCCTACCTTTGCGCCATGAAAAGATTGGCATTCCTCCTACCCGTTTTCCTTTTTATAACCAAATTATCGGCCCAACCCTCTACAGCTCAGAGTGCCCGTCCCCTCGCCTTAGGCGAAAGCATCCGGCTCGCGCTCGACAACAGCGCCCAAATCCAAAAAGCCAAGATTGACCGTCAAATACTTGAGCGCCGCGTGAAAGAAGCCCGCAGCGAAGGTTTCCCGCAAATCAGCGCTGGTGTGGAACTGGATTATTGGCCTCTGATACCAACTCAGCTCCTGCCTGGCGAACTTTTCAACCAACCTGAAGGCAGTTATGTCCCCGCACAATTTGGTCGCTCGTGGCAACTTGGCGGCAACATCACGCTCCAGCAAAACATCGTTAACGAAGCAGCCCGACGTATTTTGCCCGCACTGAGATCAACCAGGGACATTAGTGACTTGATCATCGAGCGCTCCGAATTCGAGGTGATTTTTAATACGGCCACGGTCTTTTACCAAACCCTGCAAACCGAACAATTGCTCCGCGCCGTGGATGCAAACCTCGCAAAATTAGAAGCCCTGCAAGGCATGGCCCAACTCCAACTCGACAATGGATATGCCGTGCCAACCGATGTGAAGCGTATCCGCGTTGCCAAGACCAACTTAGAAACACAGCGGCAAAACCTGCTCACTGGCATCAGCAGCCTGCGCCAAACCCTGCTGTTTCTATGCGGTCTTCCGCTCGACGAAACCCTCGACCTCAGTGCGGAAATCGGTTCTCCGGCTGCCGACTCAGCACGTTGGCAAAGCCTTTCGCTCGACCCTGCCACAACTACAGAAAGTCGCCTTTTGGTTCACAATCTTGAACTCCTGAATATTCAACGCAAAAGTGCCATCGCCGAGGCATTGCCGAGCTTGAGTGCGTTCGCGACCATCTCTGCGCAAGGGTTTCGATCGGACATCAATTTTTTTGACGTTGACCACGAATGGTATGGTGCAGCAGGCGCCGGAGTAAAACTAAAAATCCCGATTTTTGATGGATTTCGGGTACACAACAAAGCCTGGGTGTACAAATTGGAAGCCCAAAAACTCGAAGAAGATCAGCGTCAACTGAATGAAGGAAAAACGCTCGAATTCCGTCAAGCCCGGGAACAGTTGGGTACCAGCCTGCGCACCCTCCGCTCTCAAAGCGACAACGTGGCACTCGCCCGCGAGATCACGGACAAATTGGTGCTCCAATACAAGGAAGGGGTAGCGTCCCTTACTGACCTACTCAACGCACAAACAGCACTCTCCGAAGCCGAGACGAATTATTGGCAGCAGGTGTTCAGTTACAAACTGGCAGTTTTGAAACTGCTGAAAACAGCGGGGCAGTTGGAATTGCTAAAGGATTAGGATATTGGGATATTAGGATATTGGGATATTATGAAATTCAGCCCGGAGCGGAATATCCTAATATCTCAATTCAACTTGCTCGGGACAATCATCTTGAATTCAGGGATTTCTGCCTCGAAAAGTGCGCCGTCATCCTGCCGGGTCATGAGATAATTGCCGCGCATTTTGCCCATTTCGGTATTCAGGTCGCAATAAGAAGCGTATTCGTAGCGCTCGCCGGGGAGCAGTATGGGTTGTTCACCCACTACACCCTCGCCTTCCACTTCGCGGACTTGCGCCGCTGCGTCAATGATAAACCAATGGCGGCGAAGCAGTTGTACGGGGTGCTGGCTACCATTTTCTATGATAATGTGATAACCAAAAATGTACCGCTCCTCTCTAGGATCGGAGTGATGCGGCAGGTAGTTGGTCTCAACGGTGACCGTAATGCCATTAGTGACGGCGATTTCCATGGCGTAAATTTACGAGCTCCCTTTTTTCTATGAAGATTTATTATTTCAAAATCTTGTTGCTCAGAAAATTGTGCGGGAAAGTAGGCTTTGGTGGCGGTGGAACTTGTTGCTCGCCCCGGCGGCGGCGCAATTCAAGTTCTTGGCTTTCCAGTCCTTTGCGCATCGCCCATTCATGGCTGGCCGAAAATATAGCGCGCAACAGCCAAGTGAGTTTTTTCAAAAGGGGCTTTTCCGCAGAAATCCGCCAATCGTAGGCCACGATGCAGTATCCCCCATCTTGTCGGAATTCCCACACGCCATCACCGACAAAATCGCCCATGGCATGGAGTGCAAAACCGCGCGGGAAATCGGCTGCCGTTGCACGGAAATGCCATTTAAGGGAATAAGAAAGCCAACCTTTGGTGTAAAGTTCCACCAATTTCCCGATGCCACCAGGCTGGCCTTTTTCACGCACTTTCACATCAAGATAAACGAAAGGCCACCATTCAGCCAGCGCATTTACGTCTTCGAGAATGCGATAAACCTCCTCCCGGCTAGCAAGTACGCCCAGGTAGTAAGAAAGTTGTAGGCCTCCCTCCTACCCTCTTCAGGATTAGGGGGTGTGGCAATTTGTTCGGGAGTTGCAGTCTTTTCGAGGGTATTTTCGATTGTTTGCATGATGTTTTACCGTTTTAATGGAGCAAAGGTGCTACAACGGAATGTTCATCTGCAAGCTCAAAGCTTGGTCAGTGGGGGGTCAAATGTGCGGTTTATTAATTTTTGAAAGGATCATCCAAAAGCGCGTATTTCCCTTCCTCTTGCGCAGTTAGCGCTGCCCTGATTTCGGCGAACAAAAGTGAGCTGCCGCCGCCAAAATGTTGAACAATTCTGATCAAAGGGCTTTGAAATGTAAAAATAGCGCGCAATTTGGCTTCGCTCTCCGGTTCTACGCCACTGCCAATCAACACCAAATCGAAGCGGCGTTGTTGAAATAGTTCGATTGCCTCCTCGTCGGCCAAAGCGCCCGCAGCTTCCCAGTCGGGAGTGCTGTTGATAAGATGAAGCACGGTGTCCATAATTTCGGCTTGTCGGCCGATAACGAGCACTTGAATTCTGTTGAGCATAGTTTTTCAATAAATTGAGCGTGTTCCAAATCACCGTCAACGACGGCTTTTGCCACGCCCGATGTGGCCAGCGCGCCTTCGCCTGGAAGCCTATTGCAAAACGTCCACTTTCCCTGCTACCTCAAGCCCGGCATTTATCCCCGTTCCTTCAAAAATTCGCTGCCCGTTTTCAAGCAATTCTACCTGCAAAGTTGCTTGCAGGCTTTCCTGAATTTTACCTTTCATCTCGCCCGAAAGCGGTGATATAAGGGATGTGCCTGCGGCTTGATTCGCCAAAATGCGCAATTCTGTTTTGGGGTTTTTGAATACCAGTTCAACCGATTCTCCTTCGATTTTCAAAAACTTCCGGGCACCCGTATAGGTGGCAAATTTAAACAATTTATCCTCCAGCCACATCCCGCTGATGAACCCAACAAAGTAACTCCCAAGCCACGGAATATGCGCCGCCGAAGCCATCATCGAGGCGCGGTCTGTCTGGTCGAAATGGTTGCTCTGCATCCAAACGTAAGCGCGGGGAAACGAACGGCCCCAGTCTTTTTCGATGTAACCCTTGCCGCCGGAAAAGGTGATTGGTGGATTGGTGATTGGTGGATTGGTGATTGGTAGCTTGGTGCCCGCCTGCGCCAAGGCTTCGGCGGGTAGAATTGGTGGATTGGTAATGATTTGAAGTTCGCCCTCCAATTCATGGTGAAGGCTGACGATGCCATGGTTGCATTCCATGAATGGCACGAAGGTGTACCATCCCATAATACCCGGAGCACCCAGCATTTTAGGCCAGGGAGTGGTGTTCTTAAAATGAATTTCGCCGGAAATACCCGGCAAATCGAGGATTATCTTTTTTGAAGAAAAAAAGTTGTTCCCCACCATAACCTCAAAGCCCTGCTTGGACGGTCGAAAAT
Organism: uncultured Saprospiraceae bacterium; assembly: GCA_964589365.1. Taxonomy (GTDB): domain Bacteria; phylum Bacteroidota; class Bacteroidia; order Chitinophagales; family Saprospiraceae; genus M3007. The sequence continues at coordinate 37,967 of CAZPTQ010000006.1, read as the reverse complement.
CGGCGGCATCAAATCGGTGGTATTCCGCTTTACAGGCCTTGCCGTCCATGACTTGTATGAAGGCGTGGCTATCGCCATCAGCGCCCATCGAAATGCCGGGAATAAACGCCATAGCGTGCCGCTCATCCGCCGAGACGAGCTTGAAATACCAGCCCTCGAAGTATCGGCTTGTGCGGCCCCAGCCCTGAAATTGGTCGGGGTTCCAGATGGAGCGGAGTTTTGTTAGGAGCATAGCAATAGTTTGGAGTTTTTCAAGATTTGACAACTTTTTAAAAAACATCAAACCTTCGCATCAATCTTTATCTCCTTCGGAATAAACGGCCCTGCATCTGCCCCCCCAATGATAATTTCCCGCACAATCGTGCTGCTGATATGCGAGTACTCCGGCTGTGCGATCAGAAACACCGTTTCGATGCCGCCGCCCACGATGTGGTTGAGTTGCGAGATGGTTTTTTCGTAGTCGAAATCAGAGGAGTTGCGGAGGCCGCGCAGCAGGAAACGCGCGCCAATACGCTGGCAGTAGTGGGCGGTAAGGTTTTCAAAAGCATCCACACGCACACGCGGCTCATTTTCAAAGACTTGGCGCAGCCATTCCATACGCTGTTCGTGGGGGAACAGGTATTTTTTAGTGCTGTTGATACCCACTGCCACAATGATCTCGTCGAACAAGGGCAATGCCCTTTTCACCAGGTCCACATGGCCGATGGTGATTGGGTCGAAAGAACCGGGAAAGACTGCGAGTTTTTTGTTCATTTTATTGACAGACAAGTTTTGCGTGGTAAATTTGCGCCATCATATTACTCACCACATTCAAAACAATTCCATTCTGTTATGAAAAAACTAGTTTTCATTTTTGCTTTATTCCTCTGCTGCGTTTTTGCTGCACAATCCCAAAGCGATTACAAAACGGCTATTGGCCTGCGATTGGGCTTTCCAACCTCCATTTCACTCAAACATTTTATCAGTGAAAAAGGTGCAATTGAGGGCTTTGTCGGCTTCCGGGGCTACCGCTGGGTTCGCCTGATCAATGTTGGTGCTATGTACCAGCATCACTCTCCCATCGCGGAGGTAGAAGGTTTGAAATGGTATGTTGGTGGCGGCGCAGGTGCTTGGCTCTGGACTTACGACAATGACTATAATTTTGACCAAGACTACAACAACTTCAACCTTGGTGTCATGGGCTGCTTGGGCCTCGACTATAAATTTGCAGAGGCTCCTATCAACTTGTCGGTTGACTGGGTACCCACCTTTGTTTTAGGCGACGCATACTACGGTGGTTTTGGCTATGGTTACGGAGCATTGAGCGCTCGTTACACCTTCAGGTAAATGGCCTATCGTGCATAAAAAAGGCTTGCCAAGCAATTTGGCAAGCCTTTTTTTATTCGTACCTGGCAAAATCCTCTTCTGTCATGTCGGCGACTTGCTCACGCTCTTGACGGCGGTTGCGCCACCACCAATAGCCGATGGTCCCCACAAGGAGGTATGGTATCGAGAGCATATAGAGGATGCCCTTGTTCAAGCCTACGGGGTCTCCCCCACCCTGTTTTAGGGCAGCTTCTGCGGCGCCTTTGCACATGGCACATTGAGCGAATTGCTCCAAGGGAAAAAGGCAAAAGGCAAGGAGCAACCCAGTGATGATCAGGATTTTATATTTCATAACATGAACTGTTTGAAGGTTTGAGAACAATATCCCAATATCTAAATTTCCTAATTTTCAATAATACGGTTTCAGCATCAGGTAGCAAATGGGGCCTGTAATAGCGACATAAAGCCAAATCGGGAATACCCATCGCGCCATTTTTTTGTGCCGCTCATTTTGGCCGGTGTATGCCCGCGTAAAGGTAAACAACACAAAAGGCAAAATGACTGCGGCCAATACAACATGCGTGATAAGGAAGAAAAAATAGACCTTGCGCATGGTGCCTTCACCCCCATAGCGGGTCTCGGGTGTAGTGAAATGGTACAAAACGTAAGAAACCAAAAACAGCACCGAACAAACCATGGCCATGTAAATTGCCTTACGGTGCTGTTCTACCCGTCCATTTTTGATATGCCAAAATGCCACGACAAGAATAACCGCGCACAGCCCGTTCAGCGAGGCGTGTAAGGGCGGCAGAAAACTGAAATCAACCCCCAGGTCAAACTTCACGCGCCGCATAAGACCAACCAGCAACAGCACCACCGCCGAAACGACGTAGGCCCAGCGGTTGAGTTTTTTTTCGAGCGCAATATTTGGCAACATACGTAAAAGTAAGATAAGTAAAAAAAAGCGTGATCACTCCATCACCTACTCTGGTGGTAAAAGCCGGGCAATCTGCTGTACCATTCGAGTGACCTGTTTCTCGTCAAGCGCGTTGTAAAAGCACTTTATCTGTCCGGTCACATCTGTGAGGGCATAAAATTCCTTGTGTTGTTTTGTATTTCTTTCCAACGCAAATTTCTCATACCCATTGTTTAGAATCGTACCCCAAGAGCCAAGTCCACCGGTCTTTACCCAAGTAGCGTAATCTATACTCGGGATAGTCTGGATCGCGGAACGGAACTCTGCGGAGCCACCCTCAAAAATCATAACGATCTTGAAAAATGGCCGCGGCCTGCCCTCGTTCGTTTTCCCAAACTGGTCGTAGAGCCGTTTGTTGGTTTCGATGATGCGCCTGTTGAGCTCCGTCAGTTCGGGATTTGCCCCAAAATTGTGGATGACGCAGACACTTTCCTTCAACTGGTCTTCTTTAGTGCCGTCAGGGTAAATTATGTGCGCGCCACGTATCTGGCCGAAAAACCCGAGTTCGGCCACCGCGTCTTTGCGCCATTGAAGGCCGCCGCGCAAGTATAACCACGATATTGCAGGCAATACCACCAAGACAAGTGTGAGTGCTGCTATGGTAAGCATCCTGCGTTTGGGCGAGGGTTTTTGTTGTTCGTCGCTCATGGTTATTCTAGTTGATGCTGGTAATTGAGTATATGTTTATTCGACACGAACCAAAAAAAGGCGAGGAGATATTCCGCGCCCTTTTTGTTTGTTAGGATATTAGGATATTCCAATATCTCAATTTCCCAACCTTACCCCTTCATCGTTGCTGGCAACAGATAGCCGGAAGGTTTGCCGGAAGGCGCGGGTTGCACCACTTCTTCGTTTTTCTCCTTGATTTGCTCACGGGCAGCCCCCCATTGGCCGCCTTCCTGGAAAAAGGCAATAATGGCCCAAATGAGCAGTGTGGTAGGCATCAATACAGTGAGCACCAAGCCACGCACCTCGTGCGCCATGTGCATAAAGAAGAAAATGATAAAATAGGCTTTGTACATGCTCGCACCGATCATCGTCAGCATGTAAATGGCTTGGCCAAAACCGCCGTCTTTGCCAAACGTGACGCTGGGTATAATGTGCCCTTTGGCAAACAGTGCAAACACCACTTCGACTACGGTGATAATGCCGAGGAGCTTCAAGCCGTAGAACACAAGTTTCTTTTGATCTTCGTATGATTGGTGAGCCATGAGTGAGAGACGTGAGAAAGTGAGAGACGTGAGATCGTTAGAGTTGGATGAGCTTACAATAGGTAAAATACAAGGAATACGAACACCCAAACCAAGTCCACGAAGTGCCAATAAAGGCCAATTTTCTCCACCATTTCGTAGCCGTTGCGACGTGCAGCATAGAGTCCGCTCATTGCATTGACCATGATTATGAGGAGGAAGACTACCCCGGAAAATACGTGGAAGCCGTGGAAGCCTGTGATGAAAAAGAAGAGCGCGCCAAAAGCTTTTGGCCCTTCCTCAATTTTATGGGTCTGCCCCGCATATGCGCCAGATGTGTAGCGAACATATTTTTCTTCCAATTCGATTTTGCCATTGTGTTCATGTCCATGTAGCAGGTATGAGTCGTTCTTTTTGACTGCCTGCGGCGCGCCATTTTCCATGACTTCCTTGCCATTCACATCCACCATCACACCGTCTGCGATGTGGCGGCCAAAGGGATTGCGGTTCACCGATACGTTCTCATATTTGATGAGCACTGTCCATTCGTACGCTTGGCTTCCAAGGAATGTCGCGCCACCCAGGATGGTAAGAAACATCCAGAATACCACGCCACGCTTGTTCTCGCGATGGCCTTCTTGTACCGCCCGCACCATGGTGACCGAGCTAAAAATAAGGACGAAAGTCATGAAGGTAACAAAGACCAGCGGCCAATGCGCTTTTACGAACGGGAAAGATGCAAACACATAATCTGGCTCTGGCCAGGTTGGCATGCTAAAACGGATGGTGCCGTAAGCAATCAGAAAGCCTGCAAACGTGAATGCGTCAGACACGAGGAAATACCACATCATCAATTTGCCATAGCTGGCCTTCATTGGCGGCTGCCCGCCATCCCAAAGCTGGTCGTCATTGCCGTGCTCGTGCGTCTCGTGTGCGTGTGAAACAGATGGTTCTGCCATGATAGTCAGTAGTTATTAGACGTTGAATATTGGACTGTTGGACTTTGGACCGTCTAACGTCCAACAGTCTAAAGTCAGAATCTTCAAGATTGAATCATAAAGAACACCATGAGATAAATCCACAAGATGTCCACAAAATGCCAGTAATGCACCACCAATTCAAACCGCTGTTTGCGCCGCAAGGTGGGTTTATACGGCAAAACATACGCGTGGGTCAAAGCCACCGTCAATGCTGCTATCCCGCCCAAAACGTGTGCCGCGTGAAGCCCCGAAATGACGTAAATAAACGAACTCGAAGGATTCACCGTGAATGTCGCCCCAATTGCAGTCAATGCCTCCCAACCCTTATATTGTAGCACCACAAACGCCAAGCCCAGTATAAATGTAGCAATCAGCATCCCTTTATAACGTTGTTCCTTTCCGTGTTTGAAGCCCGTGTAGGCAATATGTATGGTGATGCTGCTCAGCAAAATCACCGCCGTATTCACCATAAAAATATCGGGCAACTTGAATTCCAACCAATTGCCCGCTGCTCGCCGTACCACATACGCACTCGTGAATGCTGCAAACATCATAATGATAGAGCCAATAGCAATCCACAGCGCGAGTTTGTGCGGGTGGATATTACTTTGGTTATATTCTTGCCTTAATGCGGCCATTTTTTTTTGCTTATGTACCCCGCAACGCTGCTTCGGGGATGCTTAAATGATTCTTCAACTCGATTTTCCCGGGCTGGACTTCCGGGGTACTACCAAATTCTATCCAGTAACAACACTATCAACGACAATGGCAGGTGTACAAATGAAACAAACATCTGCTTACGTGCTGCCGTCCTTTCGCAAGTTTTAAACAATTTCCAACATTGCCAAGCCCAATATACATTAAGCAAAACAAGCACCACTGTAGCAATCACGCCTACGTACCCCAGTAAAAAACTCAATATTGCGCTCCCTATCAACAACAGACAAAAAACAAAAGACAGCAATCCAGTTGTCCCGTCCTTTTCGCCATTTCGGGACGGAAGGAGGTAAAAGCCTGCTTTTTTATAGTCTTCATCTGCCAACCAAGCCACTGCCCAGAAATGTGGGAATTGCCACAAAAACTGCAAACCAAACAGCATCCAGGCGGTGGGCGAAATAAAACCCTCATAAGCCACACAACCGATGATGAGCGGCAATGCGCCCGGAACAGCACCCACAACGACCGCCAAAGGTGTAGAACGCTTCATTGGCGTGTAGACAAAAGCATAACTAATGAGCGACAGCGTACCGAGAAAACCCGTCAAAGGATTGAACAGCGTGAGCATCGAAATACCAAACAGCGCCATCAAGCCAGCGAGTAATACTGCTGTGCTAACACTCATTCGCCCTGTAACTACTGGGCGGTTGGCTGTACGAGGCATCAAGCGGTCGTAATCACGTTCCAGCACCTGGTTCAGCGCATTGGCTGCGCCTGTCACCAAAAAACCACCGACCGCGAGCAACAACATAGCACCCCAATTCACCGCGCCCTGACACACAATTGCGTAGGACATTACCGCAGAAAAAAGAACTAATAGCGTCAACTTGAACTTGACCAGCAGCCCAAAATCTGTGACCGCCTGCCTCAAGCCCTGAAAAATTAATGCCTGTTTTACTTCGTTAGACTGCATTTTTTTATTTTGATATTTTGATATTGAGATATTTTGTGATTATCCCAATATCCTATTATCCCAATATCCTAAACCTCAATGCCCTTCCCCAAGATCTTGCTCTCCCTCTTTCAACGGTACATATTGTGGGATAAACTCTTCACCGTCTTTGGCATAATCGTAAGCCCAGCGTTGCACTGTTGGGATTTTGTCGGGCCAGTTGCCGTGACCAGGTTTGATCGGGGTAGTCCATTCCAGTGTGTTTGCGCCCCAAGGATTTTTCGTGGTCAGTTTTTTTCCGCTGAAAATGGAGTAGAAGAAATTGACCATGAACAATATCTGCAAGAAGAACACAAACATTGCCGCCACTGTGATGAACTGGTTGAGGTCTTGGAAGTGACGGAATGCATCGAAAGAAGCCCCACCGTCATAGTAGCGACGAGGAACACCCGCCATGCCTGTATAGTGCATTGGCCAGAAAATAGCGTACGCACCAATGATCGTCCCCCAGAAGTGAATCTTGCCCATAGTCTCGTTCATGTACCTGCTAAACATCTTTGGGAACCAATGATAAACACCTGCGAACATCCCAAAGAATGCAGCTATCCCCATTACTATGTGGAAGTGCGCTACCACAAAATAGGTGTCGTGCAAAGGAATATCAATGGCAGAGTTTCCAAGGAAGATACCTGTCAAACCGCCTGAAATGAACATCGAGACAAAGCCAATGCCAAAAAGGCTCGCCGAGTTGAACCGAAAATTCGAGCCATAAATCGTGCCGATCCAGTTGAAAACTTTCACAGCTGAGGGCACGGCTATTATCAGCGTGAATATCACAAAGAAGTTAGAGATGAATGGGTTTACACCCGACATAAACATATGGTGCGCCCACACGATAAAGGCCAAAAAGCCAATGGCGAGCAGGGAGTAAACCATAGCGGTGTAACCAAAAATCGGCTTGCGGGAGTGTACCGAAAGCACTTCCGACACGATACCCATGGCTGGAAGGATAATAATATACACCTCCGGGTGGCCCAGGAACCAAAACAAGTGCTGGTACAGTACCGGGCTACCACCAATTCGGTCGAGTATTTGACCTCCAACCACAATTTCGCTCAGATAGAAAGAAGTGCCCATGCTACGATCAAACATCAAAAGCAAAACACCAGAAAGAAGTACCGGGAACGAAAGCACCCCAAGAATCGCCGTTACTAGAATAGCCCACATTGGGAGAGGCATCCGCCACATATTCATCCCTTTAGTGCGCAGATTGAGGATAGTGGTAATATAGTTGATACCACCTAAGAGCGACGATACCACAAAAAGGGCCATGGATACTATCCACATCGTCATGCCCGCACCAGACCCCTCAGAAGCCTGCGGCAACGCACTTAATGGCGGGTAAGCCGTCCAACCGCCTGAGAATGGCCCTGTGTTCAGGAACAGCGAAATAAACATAACAACGCCGGCTAAGAAGAAAAACCAATAAGAAAAGGCGTTGAGCAAGGGCGAAGCCATATCGCGCGCACCTATTTGCAATGGAATGAGCAGATTGGCAAAAGTACCGCTCAAGCCAGCCGTGAGCACGAAAAACACCAAGATGGTGCCGTGCATCGTGACCAATGCGTAGTAAAATTCAGGATCGAGCTTCCCTATTCCCGCTTCACTCACCTGAATCCATTTGCCCAAAACTGGCCTCAACCAAGCCAAGTCAGCCTCCGGGAAACCCAACTGGAGTCGGAAAATGATGGACATCGCCGCACCAATAAAAGCCCAGAAAATCCCCGTGATGAGGAACTGGCGACCAATAATCTTGTGGTCCGTGCTGAAGATATACGTCGTCAGAAAGTTCGACTGGAACTTGTCGCCATGATGATGCTCATGGAAATGATCGTCATATCCAAGCTCATGGGTGAGTTTATCTTCCAGCGTTTCAGCGACAGTAGTGACGTGTTCCATGCTCTTTAATTTGATAATTTTACAATTTGATAATTTGATACTGAATGGTTGGGTGCTTAATTAACACATTCCCACATTATCTCCTTCTCAAATTAGTTCAAAATGGTAAATTCGGTTCTTCGGTTTTTTGCTTGATTCTCAGGCGTATCGTTGGGAGCCAGCGGTTTGGTATCGCCGTAGCCGCGAGGCTTGAGACGGCCCGTAGAAATGCCTCGGTCGCTCAGATATTTCACCACAAAAGCCGCACGCGAAGCAGAAAGCGCGAGGTTCGCAGCAGGCTCGCCAACATTGTCGGTGTGGCCTGCTACTTCAACATTGATGGTCGGGAAGGCATTTAAGCCCGTCACCAGATTGTCGAGTTCATACTTGCTGTTTGTAGTGAGCGTAGCAGAGCCGGACTCGAAACTGATGTGTTGCAGCGTCAGCGTTTTGTCCGCAGCTGTGGTTGATTCCACCGACTTTTTAAGGTTGTCTCCAAATTCTTTGGCGCGTTCGCGTACTTCGATATCAAGCACTTTGTCTTTGTTCGGGTCTTCTTCTTTCCCCCGCATTTCTGACAGGTAAAACGATTTTTGCTGCTTGTACCAAGCGTCGTACTCTTCCTGCGTAACGATTTTCATCACACGCCGCATAGAATAGTGTCCTTTGCCGCACAATTCGGCACAAGCCAATTCGTAGTCAAATTTTTCCCAACGCTTTGGGCCGTTCGGGTCTGCTGGGTCAAAGGGTTGGTTGTACTCAGGAAATTTGCGAAGTTCGTTTCGGTACTCCGCAGTCGTTTTGGTTGGCGTGAATACGAAGTATGTTGGCAGCCCTGGTATCGCGTCCATTTTTACCCTGTGTTGTGGAAGGTAAAAATTGTGCAGCACATCTTTTGCGAGGATACGAACACGAACTTTTTTACCTAACGGGAAATAAAATTCTTGTCCGGGGATCACGTCGTCCCAAGATTTTGGGTCCCTAAAATCTATGCCGAGCGTGTTGGCGCCAGTGGTCTTTTTATAGTCGCGGGTACCGATTTTACCGTCAGGGCCAGGGTAGCGAAGTGTCCAGCCAAATTGCTGGGCAGTGGCTTCGATTTCCATATAGTCTTCGCCTTCCTTTACGTCGGCCATTACGGTGTTCCAGGCATTGAGGCCACGCACCACCAAAACGGTCATCACCACCGCAGGGATCGCTGTCCACCAAATTTCGAGACGGTTATCATGTGGGATGAATTTTGCTTTGCGGCCTTCTTGATAACGGTATTTGTAGGAGAACCAAAACAACGCGATGTGGGTCAATACAAACACGATACCTGTGAGCACCAGCGTAACAAAGAACAAATCATCCAAAAGCGTACCGTGCTCCGAGGCCGATTCGTGAGGACCATAACCGAGCATTACGTTTTTGTAGTCCCAAGCCGACCAGAACACGCCGACGAGGAACAAAACCATGAAGCCAAGCGAGAACCAGCCGTTCCATTTGCTGTTGTCGCGCAAAACCTGCCGCTCGCCTTTTATGGTATTGGTTAGCTCATAGACTTTCCCAATTTGCACCAAAACTACGGTGACCAGGACAATGCAGAATAGTACGATTAGCGTAGTCATTGCTATTTTCTTTTACGATAAGGTTGATCAATGATGCCCTCCGCCAGATTCGCCTTCGATAAGCGCTCCGGTGTCGTGGTGCAGGCTTTCTTCCAGATAAGGGTCTTTCATTGGAACAAGCGATACTTTTGAAAGTTGGTTGAAAAAGAAGAAAAGAAATAGGCTCAAAAAGCCAATCAGCACTCCAATTTCTTCCAACCCGGGTATTGTATATCCCAATTTGAAGGCTTTAGATTCGTCATGGTGATGGCCGTCTTTTCCGTGGCCTTCGCCGCCATGTGTATCCGCAGTTTTGGCTTCTTCAGCAGGGTGTCCTGCGTCTTGTTTGGATGCATCAGGATGCTCGGCGCCACCAGGCGGTTCATCAGCATGTGGCATTGTTGCCGTTGAGTCCATGTTTTCTTCAACATGTGCAGCTTCCTTGTGCTGATCGCTTTCAGCATGAGCGGCGGTTTGTTCTTCAACAGGTTTGCTAGTTTCCTCGTGTTTTGTATCCGAATTCGTCGGGGCAACATTGCCATGGCTTTCGCCACCATGTTTGCCTTCTGCCAGTTCTTTTGCCTCGTGTGCTGCAATCCGTGCGCCTGGTTTGATCATGTAAAAATAATCCCACCAGTGGCCAAAGAAAACGATGAGCGCTACGAAGAACATGGTGCCGAACTTACGTTTGGTGTCGTTGCGCATCAAAATAAGAAACGGTGTGACGAAGTTCAGGAGCAAGTTGCCCCAGAAAAGCACCGGATAGTGCGTCATACGCTCATTGAAGTAAATCGTCTCTTCTCCGTTGTTGGCGTACCAAATCAACATGAATTGATCAAACCAGAGGTACGTCCAGAAAACAGAAATACCGAACAAGAATTTGCCAATATCGTGCAGGTGGTTTTGATTCAAATATTCAAGATAGCCAAGCGATTTTAGGTAAATTATAATCACTATCGTCAATGCAAGCGAACCGAGCCACATCGAAATCATGGAATACCATGCAAACATGGTGCTGTACCAGTGTGGGTCCAGCGACATCACCGATTGCCACAGGAACACAGTGCTCAGGAAGCCCCCCAGCGGAAGGAACGAAGCCGCCCACTTGCGCTGCTTTTTGTAATATTTGAAATCGTCGGTTTCCATAGTGTCCTGATCCACAGACGCCTGACGCAGTTTTTTTGCCCAAAAGTACCAAATAGCCAGAAACCCGATGGTGCCAACGGTGAACCAAACAGGATTGAGGAATCCTTTTTTGCCCGCGAGGATGCGATCGTAATGGGGGCCCTCAGGATCAGTGATGTTGATGTCAAGGCTGTTCCAGTGGTATAGGTGATGGAAATGCCCCCATACGCCCAAAGCGATGACACCCATGAGAATCAGCCCAACCCACATGAATTGGCTCATGGCTTCCCACACACGCCGAACCACCGAGTTCCAACCGGCAAACGCAGTAATCTGCGCCGAAAGGAAGAACATGGAGGTGAAGGCAACACCTGTGAAAAACACGGAGTTGTGCAGCCAATTGGTCCAGAATCGTGTGTGGTACTCATCGTCGTTGAAGTACGTGAGCCCAAGGCACACCGCGCCCAAAACCATTCCGCCAATCAGCAGCATTTTGGTTTTGCGTTCAAATACAAATTGTGTATTCAGGTTCATATCGCAAGGTCGGGCAAAGCCGAATTATGTTCGATGAAGTTGATTCGCAAAGCAATCGAGATATGACAACTTTTTGAAAATTGTCAAATCTATTTGCCCGCAGGAGCAGCCGGTGGAGGAGCGGGAGCGGCAGGCGCCACGCGTGCTGGTCCAGTAGCTACCCCATTGGCTGGCTTTTCGATGTTACTGAGTGAGTTGGCTTTTTCGCTGTATTCAAGATTCTTGCTCTTGGCTTGCAGGGAGCGGACATAGTGCAGCACCTGCCAACGCTCTTCGTAGGAAAGTTTGTCAGTATAGCCCCCCATCACGTTTTTGCCATAAACCATGGCGAAGTAAAAGCGTCCGTTACCAGCCCCGATCATATCGTCACCCAAAAGGTTTTTCGGTGCAGCAGGGTATTTGGCATCTGGTACGGTGACAAGTACTCCTTGACCGTCCCCTTTTACGCCATGGCACACCCCGCAATAAATATCGTATAAAGGTTTAGCGCGGTCAAGCCCTTCCTTGGTTATTGGGAAAGGATTCGTTGCCATTTCCTTTTCACATTTCAGGCGTTCTTCCTCTGTATTGGTGTAGTTAAATGGCACCGCGCCGTTAATCGGTGCTGAAATGGCATTGGGAGCATTTTTTCCCCGCACAATATCCAGCGCAGAGGCATCGGTGTAGTAAACGCCCGTGTAGCCGCGCGGCACCGTGCCATTCACAATTCCACGGGGTTGAGATAGTTGGGCCTTGCTGAAAGTCTGGCCGTGCTCTGCTCCCTCCCAGTGGTTCCAGCGATATGCACTGTACTGGTTGGTCTCGTAGCTCACTGGGTGATACATATCCGGCATATACTCATGGCCGGTCTTGTTTTTGCCTGCTGGGGAGCAAACGGAAAAGAGCCAAGCAAAAAGAGCCACACCGAGAATCGCGCCAATTGCGTATTTCATAATTCTTGTTGATTCGTTGAATTGGTAATGTGGTTATTTGGGGATTTGGGGATTTGGGGATTTGAGTGGCTAAGCTTGGTTGCTCGAATAACCAAATCCTCAAATAGCCAAATCCCCAGGATCACATTGTTTTTTCGCTCACCTCTTCTGCCTGGGTGTTTAAGAAAAAGCCTTTTATATTGTCTACTGTGCTGTCTGAAGCACTGGTCACGTCAAATGCGATACAAAATTTATCGTCAGTTGTACGATGGTCAAGCATCCTGGCTTTCACGCCCGGCCACATCCCACAAATGGTATAAAAAGTGATGGTCATGCCCCATGCCGCAAACAATACGGTCATCTCGAAAGTAATGGGGATGAAGGCTGGAACAGACCAATAGGGTTTGCCGCCGTACATCGTGGGCCAATCGCTCACAAAAATCCAGGTCATGGCAAGGAAGCCGAACGATGCACCAATGGCACCATAAATGAAACCAAGGTAGTGAAGACGGCTTTCTTTCAATCCGAGAAGCGGGTCAAGGCCGTGCACTGGAAATGGAGAAAACACGTCCATGATGTCCAAGTGCGCTGCGTTGGCGGCTTTTACCGCTCCTTTCAGGTCTTCTTCGTCGTTGTAAATCCCGTAAAGGACTTTTGTATTTTCAGCAGCCATTTATTCTGAATGATAAATGATGAATGTTGTATGATAAATTTTCGGAGGTTTCAAGAGAAATAGGGTCAATGCTCGTGTTTTACTTTTGCGCCATGCCCATGCTTCGCATCAGGACCTATGTACTGGTCGCCTGCAACTTTCAATATCGCCTTCACCTCAGCAATAGCAACCACTGGAGCCACACGACAGAAGATGAGGTAGCAGAAAAAGAACAGCCCGATTGTACCTGTGAAAAGGCTGATTTCGACCCAAGTAGGGCGGTAATAGCTCCAAGAAGAGGGCAAAAAGTCGCGCGCCAGTGTGGTAGCAATAATCACGAAACGCTCAAACCACATCCCCACGTTGATGACGATAGAGAGGAAGAACGTCCACCAGATGCTGCGGCGAATTTTACGCGACCAGAACACCTGTGGGCTGACCACGTTGCAGAACATCATTCCAAAATATGCCCACCAGTAAATACCAAACACACGGTTGTAAAACGCAAATTGCTCATAGATATAGCCCGAATACCAGGCGATGAACAACTCGGTCAAATATGCCACACCGACAATCGTACCCGTGAGTACGATTACCTTGTTCATGGATTCTATGTGGTTAACCGTGATGTACTGCTCTAGTTTCAACACTTTCCGTGTAATTACCATGAGTGTCTGCACCATCGCAAAACCAGAAAACACGGCTCCCGCTACGAAATAAGGCGGGAAAATCGTCGTGTGCCAACCAGGAATAACGGAGGTTGCAAAGTCGAATGATACAATCGTGTGTACCGAAAGTACCAGTGGTGTGGAAATGCCCGCCAACACAAGCGATAGTGCTTCCCAACGTTGCCAGTGCTTGGCGCTACCCGTCCAGCCGAAAGAGAAGGTTTCATACACCTTACGGCGGAAACCCTTGGCACGATCGCGCACCGTAGCGAGGTCAGGCACAAGACCTGTATACCAGAACAAAAGGGAAACCGAGAAATACGTTGAGATGGCGAAAACGTCCCACAACAATGGAGAATTGAAGTTTGTCCAAATCGGGCCACGGGTATTCGGGAAAGGCATAATGAAGAAGGCCAGCCAAACACGCCCCATGTGGATGATAGGGAACTGCCCTGCACAAATCACCGCGAAAATCGTCATAGCCTCTGCGGCACGGTTTACCCCGGTGCGCCAACGCTGGCGGAACAGCAAAAGGATGGCTGAGATAAGTGTTCCTGCGTGACCGATACCGATCCACCACACAAAGTTGGTGATGTCCCAGGCCCAGTTGATAGAGCGGTTTGCGCCCCATTCGCCGATTCCCTTCCACACCGTCCAACAAACGGCGAAAATGTACAAGGCAAGGAATGCCGAGGCCAACGAAAAAGCGATCACCCACTCCCTCGAAGGAGATTTCTCGGTCGGGCTGCACAAATCCTCCGTGATGTTGTGGTAGGATTTGTTCCCTTCAATCAATATGTGCCGAACGGCCGCTACTGGTTGAGACATGATTTTTTTGTTTATGAGGTTTATGAGGTTGATGAGGTTGATAATCAATAGTTATCAACTTCATAAACCTCATAAACTTTATCAACTTCAAGAAAAGAGTTCTTCGTTTGCGTTATGAATCTTGGCAGAGTAGTTGACCCCTGGGCGCACGTTTATTTCTTCGAGCACTTTGTAGGCTAAATCTCCAGCCGACTTATTGGCTTTGCTGACTTCGCTTTCCGGATTGTTGAGGTTTCCGAACACGATCGCGCCCGTGGGGCAAGCCGTTTGGCAAGCCGTGCGCACGTCGTTGTCCTGAATGGCGCGGCTTTCTTTTTTGGCGGTCAATTTGCCTTCCTGAATGCGCTGCACACAGAAAGAGCATTTCTCGATGACACCGCGTGTACGAACGGTCACGTCGGGGTTCAGCACCATCCGAACAAGGTTGTCGGCATAGTATGGGAGTTCTTCTCCTTCTACATGGAATACGCGCTCTTCGTTGGCTGGCCAAACGTCGCCCGTTGTGTAATCGAGCCAGTTGAAACGACGCACTTTGTAAGGACAGTTGTTGGCGCAGTAGCGCGTACCGATGCAGCGGTTGTAAGCCATCTGGTTAAGCCCTTCCATCGAGTGGTTGGTGGCATTCACAGGGCAAACGTTTTCACAAGGAGCGTTGTCGCAGTGTTGGCACATCATCGGTTGATATACCACTTTCGGGTTTTCAAGGTCTCCGTAGAAATATCGGTCAATGCGCAACCAAGTCATTTCATGGTGGCGTGCCACTTCTTTTTTGCCGACCACCGGCACGTTGTTCTCGCTCACACATGCTACCTGACAAGCCCCGCAGCCGATGCAAGCATTCAGGTCAACGTACATTCCCCATTTCATGGCCGTACCGAAATATTCAGTATTATCGGGGTACAGCGTTTGGCTATTGAGGTGATCCGCCTCTTCGTGGAATTTCTCAAGTTTGCGCTCGAGTTTCTGGAGGTCTTTTATGTTGGTCTGGAAAATGATCGAGCGATCGGTCAAAGAACCCTGGAAGCCTTTCCAGCCGAGCGATTTTTCATCCACATTGATGACTTTGCCCTCTTCTTTGCCCATGGCTTTTACCCCCATCGTGTGGTGGTGTTGTACTGACGCGAAATCCTTGTCGTGTTTGCCCGTTGGGGTCACTTTTACGTCCGTTCCGTAGTATTGTGTAAGGCCGTTTTCTTGTTTCAAGGCGGCATTTACATTCGCCCCGAAAGTCACTCCACAACCGCCCGCTTCCCGTCCGCCACCCAATGCAACGGCCACAGTTCCAACGGTTTGTCCAAAATTTAGTACCACGGCGCAATTGAATTTTTGGCCGTTTACTTCCACTTCTACTTCATCTCCATCTTTCAAGCCTTTCCAGCCATCCAGATTGTTGACGCCATCCCATTCGACCGGGATACTGAGGTAGTTGCCCCAAACCGTGCGGGTCACTGGATCGGGCATTTCTTGCAACCAAGGGTTGTGGGCGTACTGGCCGCCGCCAATGTTTACCGTTTCGTAGAAAGAAATTTCGAGTTCGGAAGTAGATGGTTTTGAAACACCACTTGGGTCAACCGAAACACCCGCGTTGAATATTGCGGCAGCGCCTGTAGAAGGTTGTTCAAACACACCATCGTGAAGGCTCATTTCCCAAAAAGCATCCGTGCTCAGGTATTTTGACTGGCCCGCCGCTAGTTCGTTGGTCCAGTGTGCCTTCACATATTCGTAATAAGGTTGTTCTGCGTTGTTGTCCAAATTTGTGCTCTCGCTCCACACCAATAAAGAATGCTCGGCTTGGCGGGTAGCAAACAAAGGCGCAATGGTGGGCTGGATAAGGCTCATCATGCCAGCCTTTGGCATTGCGTCGCCCCAAGATTCCAAAAAGTGGTGGGTCGGTGCAGCGTGGGTACAAAGCAGTGCGGTTTCGTCGAGATTGGTGTTGAGCGAAATGCGCGTACCGACTTTTTTGAATGCCTCTTGGAACGCCGCGGCGTTGGGCAATTCCCAGGCAGGGTTTGCACCCCAAACGATTACGGTAGAAACTTGTCCGCCGTTCATCTCTTCGATTAATTTCGAAACGTTGCGCTCGTCGCCTTTGCGGGAAAAGCTTGCGCCGTTGAAATCAATGGTCGAGTTCAGGTTTCCCAGCAGTTCGTTGATTTTGTTGACGATGATCTGTTCCGCCACATTGTTCGAACCTGCCACGACGATTGATTTGCCGCGAGCGGCTTGCAATTCTTTCGCCACTTTTTTGATGGCGCCGGCTGCTTTGTCGTTCAGTTTTGGCCCACCGCCATTGCCAGAGATTTCGCCGTAAAGTGCTGCGATGGCAGCCCCAGTTTCGCTCGGGCGAATCTGGATGCGGCTGTCAGCATTGGAGCCGGTGAGCGACATGTAGCCTTCCACTTGGTAGTGGCGCGACATTTTCTGATTCTTTTTGCCCACCACCTTGCGGCCTTTGGCATAATCGCGGGCCTGCTGGATGGGATTGCCCCAAGTTCCGAGGAAGTCTGCGCCAAAGGAGCAAATTACGGTTGCTTCGTCAAATTTGTAGTGCGGAAATGCCCGGAAACCAAAGCATTTTTCATTGGCTTCCAACAAGGCTGCAGCAGAAACAACGTCGTAGGAAACTACGCTGCTGCTCGGGTATTTGGCCACAAACTCAGCCAGTGCCTTTTCGGCAGTTGGGCTGATATTGGTGTTGGTTACGATACGGATATTGCCCGAAAGTTTGGCTTTCACTTCGCGGTCAAGTGCATTCCACTCCATTTTATCCACGTTGCCTTCTTTCACCGTGCCGGCATATTGGATGCGACGGGTGTCATAAAGGCTCAGCACGGAAGCCTGGGCGCGGGCACTGGTGCCGCCATTGGTGACACTGCTCAGGGTATTGCCCTCGATTTTGATGGGGCGCCCTTCGCGGGTTTTTACCAGGACAGCGCAATAATCACCTCCATTCGAGAAGGAAGTAGCGAAGTAGTTGGCTACGCCTGGCACGATTTCGTCAGGCTTGGTGACGTAGGGAATGGCCTTTTTAATCGGAATTTCGCAGGAGGCTGCGATGGTGGCTGCGCCGAGACCAAAACCCATTAGTTTCAGGAAATCGCGGCGGCTGGCCTGCCAATTGCCGTCGGTTTGGTCTATATTTTCCACTGAAAACTCGCGTTGCGAGGATTGCACGAACGCTTCGTCGCGAATCAAATCTTCAGTGCCTACCCAAATACCGTTATCGTGATGCATACAAGTGGTAATGATGAATGATGAACGATGAATGATGAATGGTAGCCCACCTCAATACATCATCTCAATAAGACTTTATTTTGAATAGATGAATGGGAAGAATGACGGTATGATGAAAAATGCATCATTTATCATTCATCATTCATCCTTAGTAATGGCATTTATTGCATTCCAAGCCGCCGATGTCTTCCACCGTGACTTTTTCACGGGTACCCGCCTTAAGTTCGTCGTGGTAACGCTCGTACTGTTTGTAATAATCGTTGTCTTTGAATTTTACCTCTGTTTCACGGTGGCAACTGATACACCAGCCCATACCAAGGGTAGAGAATTGGAACACTACGTCCATTTCTTCCACTTTGCCATGGCATTTCTGACACGCAATCTGGCCGATTGTAACGTGCTGTGAGTGGTTGAAGTAAGCATGGTCCGGCAAGTTGTGGATACGCGTCCACTCGATAGGGCCTTGTATTTTGCCGTTCGAGTCGTCTTTCAGCGCTTTCACAATGCCATCCCATTGGGTTTCTACCACGCTTTTGCCATTCTCATCCAGTGCAGTGAGCGTGTTGGCCGACATATATTCTTGTCCAATCCACTTTTTGTAAAGGTCTTCTATTTGCTTCTCACTCCAGTTTTCATAGCCATCCAAATATTTCCCCGTCAAAGGGTCAAAACCGATTGAAGCAAAGATTTTAGTGATTTCACTGGTTCCACTGATCGTTCCTTTTTTCACGGCAGTGTGGCAGTTCATACAAGTGCTCGCCCCTGGGATGCCTGAGGGTTTAGAGCGGCGAGCCGTATCATGGCAATATTGGCAATCAATCTTGTTGATGCCCGCATGAATTTTATGGCTAAAATTGATGGGCTGGTCTGGCTTATAGCCTTGCTCTCGACCCATGCGCGTGGCGTTGTCTACGGCTTTATAGCCAAAAATGAGCACCGTAGCAAATACCAAAAATGCAATGGCGCCTTTTGTGGTGAGTACCTGATAAGCAGTCTTCTCAACGGGAGGCAGACCGTCTTTTGCGCGCGCCACGTTGGCAAGGTTGTTTACGATGCGCATCAACGCAAAGGCAAGCAGCAACAGCGTACCCGCCAGGCCAATAAACATCCATGGGATGCCTTCTTCTTCGGCAGTCGCGCCACCTGGAGGAGGGGGAGGGGGAGGAGGGCCGCCCGGTTCATTTATATAAAGTACTATGCTCTCGATCTGCTCGTCTGTCAGCCCCGGGAAGTTGTTCATCAGCGCTGGCTTCCATTTCCCCCAGAGCTCGTTGGCACGTGGGTGGCCTGTGGCGATTAGGGCTTGTGAGTTGCGTATCCACGCATAGAGGTCCTTGCGCGGGAATGCCGACCAGCGCTCTTCCGTACCTGACAGAGCAGGGCCGGTGAGGTCGTCCTTCATGTTCTTGTTGTGGCAAGAGGCGCAGTTGGCAAGGAAAAGTTCTTTGCCTGCTTCTTTGGTTGGCCCTGCGTGGAGGGAGGCGGTGGCGGCAATGAGGAGCGTGAAAACCCAACAAATGCGTTTCAACAACATATCGGAGGTAGTTGATTTTCTCTAAAAATGGGCAAAAACCCGCTGTTTTTAATTTTCGGGGGCAAACCTGTCAGTTCAAGATTTGATGGCACAAAGGTAAAAACCACTTCTTGCCAACAAAACAAACCGTTAAAAAGGCGACCTATTTAGATACGCTTTAAATCACAGTTTTGTCAAAAGTCCGTTAATGCCCCATTAAAAAAGTGGCGCAAAGGTAGAAATGCAAGGGGCGTTTCCAAGTGTGGATAAAAAAAATGCTCCGAAATTTTTTTTCAAGGCCAGCTTGCCAGTACGTTTGTCCCGAAGTTTGACAAACCCATTCGTCAAACAAGAAGCAATTTTTTCACCAATCACAATTTTAGAAATGAAAAATCTAAACTCAGTACTTGCAGCAGCAGCATTTTTCCTGTTCTGCATCACTACCTCCAATGCCCAATTGACCTTTGGCATCAAAGCCGGCCTGAACCTCGCCAACATCAACTATGACGGAGAAGACCTTGACACCAAGATGTTGCCCAGCTTCCATGCTGGCCCGATCGTTGAATTCGGTATCACCGAGAACATTGGGATCGGCTCCGGTCTGATTGTCAGCGGCAAAGGTTTCAAAATTGAAGAAGAGTTTTTGGGCGAAACCTTCACTGCGAAGTCCAACCCAATCTACCTCCAAGTGCCCGTTACATTAAACTACAGCAATAGCGGATTTTTTGCAGCGGTTGGCCCTTATGTAGGTTTTGGACTCTTTGGCAACTCAACGGCTGAAGGGGGTGGAGAAAAAGAATCCGATGCGCTTAAATTTGGCAGTACTGAAGACGATGATTTTAGCGCGCTCGATTTTGGTGGCAGCCTCGAAGTAGGTTATGGATTTGGCGCTTTCAGGGTTACAGCATCTTACGCACTTGGCCTGGCCAACATTATCCCTAAAGACTATGCTGATGAGTTCGACGAAAAAGCCACCAACAACGTGATCGGCATTTCTGCTGCTTACCTTTTTGGGAAATAAGCCCAACACAAGCATTTTGCTTTTACGGACTTAAGACACAATGGCCTCGGAGGTTTTACACCTTCCGAGGCCTTTTTTTTACCCTTCACATCACTTTATCACTTCATCACTTCATAATTTCCCTTCCAGCCAATCCACATACTCAACAGAGCCCAGGCGGAATTTGAGCGGGAGTCGGGCTTTTTTGCCCCAGTTGTGTTCGATCTTACAAAAGAAGGGGAGTTCCTCGGATGACCATTTTGGCAGAAAAACGGGGTTTAATGCTGGTATTGCTTTACTATCTTGAGAATAGAATGTGGGGGCTGGCATAAATAGTTGCAAATCACGTGGGCGTTCTTTTGAAAAAACTGCGGCACGAAGTTCAGCCATATTTTTTCCCTCAGAAAAACCGCAGTCTTGTGCTGAGAGCAAGGCAGGAAGGAGGACGAAAAGAGGTATGAAGCGATAATGATTCATTTTCGGGCCAAAATTATCAATTTGTTTTTGTACGGTTGAGGCTCTAAAAATCCTGGGTTGCTCATGATATTCACCCCAGATCAAACAAATCCCCCACCCCTGGAGTGCGCGAACAAATAAAGCCCTCTGCATACTCCACTCCGATTGAGCGACCAAATACACGCCCTTTGGCTTCCATGAAATGAAGGAAGTCTTTGCCCGATATGGGTGTGTTTGGCACTTCCCCTGTGGGGTCAAAAAACTGGGAACGGAACGCCAAAATCGCTTCCATTTTTTTGGGGAAATGCGCTGTGATGTCCACCACGAAATCGGCGGTAAGTTGTTTGTCCTGAATGTAGTGGTACACTGCTTTGGGCCGCCACTTTTCTTGTTTAACACCATGGCTGTAAAAGGTTTCTATCTTTTCCAGCCCAGCGTAGAAACAAGCGTCAAGTGTCATTCTGGCCGCACGACCATGGTCGGGGTGGCGGTCATCGGGAGCATTACAGAGTACTATCTCGGGCCGACAAGCGCGGAGGGCACTTACTATTTTTAGCCAGTTTTCGGGTTTGTGTTCGAATAACCCGTCGGAGATGTCAAGCGTCTCGCGAAATGCTGCGCCGAGGATTTTGGCAGATTCTCTGGCCTCCATGGCGCGGATATCCGCTGTGCCTCGGGTGCCAAGTTCGCCCTGGCTGAGGTCGAGCAGCCCGAATGTTTTTCCCTGCGCGGCATGACGGAGCAAGGTGCCGCAGCAACTCAACTCCACATCGTCAGGGTGGATGCCGATGGCGAGGATGTCTATTTTTGACAGGATTGACATGTTTTTTACAGGATTGACAGGATACTATGCAAGTTCCAATGACTAATGTCCAACGTGTTACATTTGCACAAACATCTTTGGCTACTATGGAACAAGACCCACCGAACAATGAATTTCTACAAGGGTTGACTCCTGAACAAAAAAAACACTTTGAGTCACTCCAACACGCCCTGACCGAAGCCAGGCAACGCGGATTGCGTTTTGAAGAAGAATGGTCAAGTCTTTTTGACCAAAACAAAACCCTGCGTGAAGAAAACCATCGCATCCAGCACGGTTACGAAAACCTACGTATTCAAAAAGGCGGGTTTGGATTCAAAATGCTTCTTTTGTCTGGGATAGGAGGTTTTGTCACGGCACTCGTGTTGTGCTTCGTCTATTTGAAACTAAAACCCAAGAACCCTCATACGGTTGCACTCAACAATTTTCGACGCGAACATCTTTTTGAATACGAATTGGCGCTTAGCAAAAAACAGTTCGAGGAGGTGAAAATTTCTTTGGAAAAGGAAATAAAAAAGCCTGAAAACCAAGCAATTAACGCCGAAATCATAATCATCCGCGAACTGCTGGAAGCCGCAGAAAAAGGATGTAGGAGAACGATGAACGATGAACGATGAACTGGACACGCTCGGTGTCCAGTTCATCGTTCATACATCAATTCCCTGTTTTTACAAATTTCAGGCTCAAAACACGCCCATTCGCTGTGCTTATTTTCAAGCAATACATCCCTTCGGGTAATTGCCGAATTTCAATTTCACCTGAAAGTTCTGAGGGCTGAATCTGCCGCACCAGACCGCCGCGCAAGTCAACTATGCAGCCGGCAATCACATCCAAATCAATGATTTCCAAGTGAATGGCTGAGTGCGCCGGGTTAGGCCAAAGCCTGACTGAGCCGCTAAGGCCAGGCTCACTTGTGCCTACCATATTGGAAATTACGATGGGTGGAGTCGAGGCAGTGCAACCGTTGATGTCTGTCAAAATCAGTACGTAGGTGCCGGCGTTCAAGTCCGTCAAATCCTCGGTGCTGGCAAATGGTTGGCCATCTTTGGTCCAGGCAAATGTGTAACCACCGCTCCCGACCGGTGTAATCGAGATAGCACCCACGCCTTGTCCGTTAACATCGTGGGCCGTTTCGTCTATCACAATTTCCGGTTCACCATGCACAACAATGGAGAATGAACAAGTGCCAGTATTTCCTGAAAAATCTGCGGCTTGATATACAACGAGCCATGTGCCTAGATCAAAAAACGAGCCGCTTGCTTGCCCGCTTATCACGACGGGCGCTCCAACGAGGCCACAATTGTCAGCAGTAGTCGGTGTCCCATAATTCACGACCCCTACGCCACAAGCCTGAATATTTGAAGGACAAGTCACCGTAGGCCCTTCATTATCTGTGGCGATGATGGTGAATGAAACTGTGGTGGTGCAATTGTTTGCATCCGTTACAGACACTGTGTAACTGCCGACTCCAAGATTCCCCATGTTGCCCCCCGGCCAGGTGATCAAAATGGGCTGGGTACCGCCAGTTACGGCGATTTCTGCCCCACCATTCATATCATGAGGGCAGAGTACGTTTTGCACAGAAATCAGTGTAGCTACTAAAGGTGCTGGTTGCGTGATATTGACCGATTGAGCAATCACGCACCCTGCTGCATCTGTCGCAATCGCGGTGTAGGTACCTGCTGCTAAATTGGTCACGGTTTGCGTGGTGCTGCCATTGCTCCAGAGGTAAGTATAAGGCAATGTTCCATTGCTCACGGCGATGGTGGCTTGACCATCCGCAGCGCCAAAACAGAGTACGTTGGCAGAGGAAATCACCGCCGAAAGCGCACAGTTAAAGGCCGCGACATTTACTGTTTGCGTGCTCGTGCAGTCATTGTCATCCGTGACGACCACGGTGTAAGCACCCGGTGCAAGCCCTGTAATGGTTTGGGTTGTCTCGTTATTGCTCCAAAGGTAGCTGTAGCCGGGAGTGCCGCCAGTAGGGTTGGCGGTAGCCGTTCCGTCGGTGGCGCCATTGGCGGTCACCCCGGTCGCCGAGGTGTTGGCCGACAGGACTGGCGGTTCTGCAATGGTGATGCTTAAAACAGCCGGGCAGTTATTGCCATCCAGGATACTGACGGTATAGGTCGCGGGTGCTAAATTGCTGACACTCTGAGTGCTGGCGCCATTCGACCAAGCATAGCTGACGGGGTTGGTTGCTCCCGTTAGGGTCACAGTTGCCGTGCCGTCGTGGGCCCCATTGCAGGTCACATTCTTGAATGTATCCAGCGCCTGAAGGCTGCAACCAAAAGCGTTGACGGTGACGGTTTGTATGGCAGTGCAACCATTCATATCTGTGACGTTGACGGTGTAACTACCCGGAGCAAGGTTAGTAATGGTCTGGGTCGTTCCTCCATTGCTCCAGGCGTAGGTGTATCCCGGAGTACCGCCTGAAGGATTGGCGGTAGCTGTGCCGTTGTTGGCGCCGTTGGCTGTTTCGCCTGTGGCAGAAGCATTTGCCAAAAGTGCGTTGGGCTGTGTGATGGTAGCCGAAACCGAGGCCGTGCAATTTTCCCCATCGGTCACAACCGCAACGTAGGTTCCGGCTGCCAGTCCTGTAACCGATGCTGTTGTTTCGCCGTTGCTCCACAGATAGCTGAACGTCCCATTTCCACCAGCCCCTGATACCGTGGCAGAACCATTGCTGCCGCCATGGCAACTGACATTGGTGAAAGCTGAAATGTTAGCCGTGACACTCGGGGATTGATTCACCACAACACTATCAAGCGCCGTGCAACCATTATCCGTGTTTGTAACAAGCAAAAAATACTTCCCGATACTGTCTACCACCGGCGTGAGGAGAGTGTCGCCAGAAACGATGTGGCCACCTTCTTTGGCCGTCCAGAGATAGTCGAAATTTGGGCCTTGTGAAGAAGGGGTGCCATTGAGCTGAATACTGGAATTGTTGCAATTCAAATTCCCTGGAGGGACGATGCTGTCGAACGGCGCAACCGTGTTGTTTACCACGGTAGCCACGGCACTGGAAGTACAGCCATTTGCATTTCCCGTAACAGTTAGCGTATAAGTTCCGGCAGTATCTGTAACAGGATTTTGGAGGTTTGAACTAAAATTATGACCCGTCCACAAATACGTCACGTTTGGTGCGAGGGGAGAATTGCCCAGGAGTTGCACCGTATCGTTGACGCAATTGATTTGACCAACCGCAGAAGCGCCTGCCCCAGGTGGGGCAATATTTTGCTCAACTGTTACTGTATCAAAACCTTTGCAACCATTGGCTGTGTTTGTTACCGTTCCAAAATAATCGCCTGGCGCATTAACATTGGGGTTGGCAATACTGGAAGAAAATCCGTTTGGCCCCGACCACTCAAAAGTTGGATTGGAGGCATTGGTGCTGAGGTTCAACTGCACTGAACTTACTGCGCAGGTTAATTGACCTGACACGGAGCCTATTGCCGTGGGCAGAGTGGTGTTTTCATTGACCGTTGCGGTAGCGGTTTTGGTACAACCATTGGCAGGGTCTGTAACGGTTAAAGTATAGAGGCCTGCTAGATCAACCGTGGGGTTTTGTTGGTCTTGATTGCCAGGAATAATGCCTGGACCACTCCAGCGAAATGTTGCACCCGGAGTCGTGGAATTTCCCTGAAGCGTCACGGTTGAATTAGTACAAGTAATGGTGTCCCCCGTTGCAGTGGCATTGGGCTGGGCTGTATTGCAAGTCACGGAGGTAGAGGCTGATGCAGTACAGCCATTTGTAGTGTTAGTGACAGTGAGGATGTAAGATCCACAGGCATTTACCGTAGGTGTGAGGGTGGTATGCCCTGAAACGATGTTTCCAGCCACCGTTGTCCAAGCGTATGTAAAGTTAGGGCCAGTAGATGAACCTGATGCATTTAGTTGTATTTGTGTGATGGCGCAAGTTAGTTCCCCATTTGGCCCGGCATTGGCGACGGGCGGGGTGGTGTTGCCAGTAATGTTAGCGGTGGCCACCTTGGTACATCCATTGGCATCCGTAGCCATAACCGAGTAAATGCCGACCTGGTCAAAAGTGGCTACGTTGGTAGTCTGGCCGTCAGACCAAAGATAAGTATAGCCGGGCGTCCCTCCTCCAGCCGTGGCTGTAGCTGTAGCATCGGTAACACAGGTAACACTGCCCGACACGCTTGTGCTGAGTGTCATCACAGGAGGCTGGGTAAGGGTGGCTGAGGCAGTGGCAGAACCGGTTCCGGCGGATGCCGTCACGGTTACAGTGTAGGTGCCTGCCGTGAGATTGATGGCCGTTTGGGTAGTTTGACCACCCCCGGTCCAGAGGTAGGTGTAGGGAGGGGTGCCGCCTCCAGGTTCTACCGTGATACTGCCGTTATTGCTGCCGTTACAAGAGGGGTTGACTGTGTTGCTGATGGTTGCGGTGACAGGAGGAGGGCCAGAAAAAGGAAAAGTGAGATTGTCCCAAATGGGGGTGTCACCTCCACTGCCACCGTTGCCATTGCATAAATTGACGATATAATACACTTTCACGGTATTGCCCGGGACGCTCACCGGAGACCTCCATTGGAAATCCCAGGAAACCGTCCCACCTGAAATGTTCTTGCCGCCGCGGTGTTCCATATATTCTCTGGTGGCGAGGAATTCTGTGCCCAGCTCTGCGACGGCTTCACTGAGGTTACCGCAATTGTCATTGTTTGCGTCCACCACGACCAATTGCATGCCTGCCTTAACGGGGGCGCCATTGGTGACCTGCATGGTGACATTTATATCGTAGAGGACATCAGGGGCGGCGGTGGCCGGGAATCCGGTGACAGTAATCATGCCGTTGAAACCGCCCCCGTTGTGGCAGCTGTTGCAGTTTCCATTGAACAACGGGGCGCCGGTATTGCCGGTGGGCGGATTGGCATTGTTGCCAAGCCAGACAAGCATGCCGAGGATGAGTCCGGTGATGGGGAGCAGGCGGGAGTGTTTAAGTTTTTGCACGCTATTTAGTTGATTTTGTGTGAAAAATGCGATTCTGTCCGATTATAACTTCCCGAAAGTTTGAAACTTTCGGGAAGTCATAATGCTGCTTTCCCAGCAGAACTACAGGAGATAAAAAGAAATGGAATCGGAAATAGTGAGTCCGTTTGGACAATGGGACCGCAATGAAACTTACGAAACTTTAGGAGTGTCACACTTTTCTGACACGCTCATTTTGCGAAGCAAAAGAACGGAGTTTATGCGGAGGGGTATGTCGTTTTTTGGCAAAACTTTATCATTTTTCAAACCTGAAAGGATTTATCCAAAAGAACCTAGTTTTGGGGAAAGGTTTACCTGCTTTTTTTGGGGAAAGGTTTACCTGCTTTTGATTACTTAATTCCACCCGATTTTTCATCCTAAAACTTCCACCTAAGCGACACTCTCCTACTTTTTTCAAAACCATTTTTTCTACAGGAATTCTGTGCTTCCATCTGAGTCAGACTTTGACAGCACAGTCAAATCATTGTGCAACACCACTTCCGTCCCCTCCCGAACAGGCCCCATCCAACCTTGAAGTGGGTTGCTACCCAGCGGTTTCAGGACCATTCTATATCCGAATATTCCCCCATGTAATTCGAGCTGCCCCCAATGGATCGGGAGGGCAATCGGAAGAAGCCATTAAGCAGGCCATCGAAATCATGCGTGCTGATTTTGATCCCCACAATATATTCTTCGTTTGGGATGCTTGTGAAATCAATGAAATCGTCAACAATGATCTCTATACTGCCATTGCTCCTTCTCTTGACGACTTATTTAACAATTATGGTAATTCTAATGGCATCAATCTCTTCTTTTTCCCAACTGACCAAGGAATGGGCGATTTTGCACCTGGTAAAGCTACTTTACCCGGCAAGGCATTGTACATAGGTGGTGAAGAAGTACAATGGGACGGTGAAGTATATTAGGAAATGGAAAGCCCAACCCTGTCCCATGAAATGGGACATTGTTTAGGGCTTTACCACACTTTTGCGCAATTGCCTGTCCGAATTCCGAGCAATAATATATTTTGCTGCAGCACTGGCCCGACAGGTGAAACAGTAGATGGGCAGAATGGCTGCGAGTGTGGTGATTATGTCCAAGATACTCCTCCGTTTTATGCCCCAACTAGAAACGGCGTTTCCTATCCAAGTTGTCACTTCCTTACCACTGACATGGATTGCAACGAGCATACTTACCACCCAGATGAAAAAAACATAATGAACTATACCTACTTGCCGTGCAGGGAGCATTTCACTGCCGGACAAGGGGCAAGGATGCGCTGGGTGATTAACCAAGGAGGTATTAATCCGCCAGACCCGGCATTCCCCCCATCTCTTGATGGTATTTTGGTAACGGGCATTTTCGAGGACTTGGCAATAACCAATCAGGAAATTTGGGATTTAAGTGATTTTCCAAGTGGCTTTGTTACGATTAACCAATCGCTTTCGGTAGAGCCCGGCGCAAGTTTGTCTATCACATCTGCCATTATTGTACAATTTGCCGCTAATGCTTCACTTCATGTCAAACCCAATGGATTACTCGAACTGGACGGAAATCTCACCGGACTTTGCGGCAGCCCCTGGCAAGGAGTATTTGTCTGGGGCGATTGCTCCAAAGGGCAGCAACCTGTAAATAACATATATGCCCAAGGTAGATTTAATGGAAAAAGCAATGGAGTAATCGAAAATGCCCAATCCGCGATTAGGAACTTTGGGCCAAATACTGGAGAGTCTGGTGGGCAAATAAAATGCACAGGGACTACTTTTCGCAACAATCGCTTAGGGGTAGTTTTCAGAGAATACATAAACAGGACGATGGTAGTCACCTCAAATTGTACTCCAGCCGGACTTTATATGGATGACGTATCCATGTTGGACAGATGCAAATTTGAAACAAACGATAACTATTCTCTAGACTTAGACCCCTTTGAGGCGTTCATTGATCTCAAGAAGGTGAGGGGAGTGAAAATATTGGGCTGTGACTTCTCGAACATAAAGACCAATGTTGTTTGTAGTGGGGGTATTTCCGATAACTGCTATGGATACGGAATCAAATCATTCTCTGCGGGTTTTCGGATGCACAATTCCCTTTCAGGGGTTGGGATATCATAATTCAAAGGTTTAAGTTATGGCATCCACGCCCTTATTTCTGCCCTGTCAAAACCAATCACAATCAATGGTGCAGAGTTTACAGATTGTTACAACGGCATTTATGCCAGTCAAGCTACAGGCATAGACATCTCCTCCTGCAAGTTTTTCATGGGCAAAGTACCCAACCCTGCCGTGCGCGACCGAAAGTTTGGCACCATCCTGTTCCAAACTTCCACGTACAAATACCGCGGCAACAAGGCCTACGGCCCGCCTGTGAACGTGGAAAAAACTGTGGGCACTTGCGTGAATGACTGCGGCGACCTGAACAACGTGGTGTTCCATAACCGATACGACGATGTGATGATCGGCAATGTAGCCAACCTCAGCAATGCCGGAGGGCCGCTGACGGTACCCAGAGGGCTTTTATATGAATGCAACACCAATACAGACGTGTATGGTTTCGAGTTTATATCGAATGAGTGCGCCTTGCCGGAATGCTGTCAGTTTGGGGAGCGTGGTAGCGAAAGAGACCATACCCAACAGTCCACGGATATTGGATTGCATGTGTATCCGAATCCTGCTAGTAATGAAGTGACTTTCGATCTTGTCAGCCCAACTGCATCCGCTCATCTAAAAATATTCGACCTTTCAGGCAATCTGTTGTGGACAAATGAATTCCAAGGTAGAACCGTTTGGCAGACAACCACCCTTCCAACTGGACCGTACTTTTACACATTGGCCCGTGAGGGTGAAAAACCCCAGTCAGGCAAGGTTTCCATTATCCATTGATATTTTTTCACTTAGTCGTGGTGTACTCCAATGGGGTATACCACGACTTATTTTGCCTTGCCATGAGAGCATTTTCAATCAGTTTTTTTATTGTGTTCCTCCAATTTTTAGGCCTTTCACAAACCAGGGGTGGTTTCGTGCAAAAATTGGGGCTATTGAAATGGGAATGGTTTAGTCCAATCAATGAAGAAGTTGGCGTTCTCGGATTGCACCAAACCAAAGATAATGGTTGGATATACGTCAGCGCAACGCACCAAATAATTTCACCAGAGGAAACCGCCAACCATATTAAGGTCGTCCGGCGCGACAGCAGTTTCAACCTCGTTTGGGAGCGCATCATCAGCCCCTTGGGTCCATCTATCAATCGAATAGGTGGCCTTGCCCCTACCCCCGACGGCAACTGGGTGGCCAGCGGCACCTGGGCTTACAAAACTGGCCCAGGTCAGGACGATATTACCTTCTACAACTGCCTATGTAAACTCAACGACCAAGGCGATACGCTTTGGGGGGTAAGGCTGAAAGCCCCACTTGGCTACGAGGGCGTTTCGTACCCAGGAGGGTTTACTGTTTTGCCAAGCGGCAGCGTTGTTTGGGACTTGCGCTACGACCGCTACGAACCACTGCCCGCACAGTCCTTCGGCTGGCTCATCAAAGTGGATAATGATGGCTGCGTGGATACGCTGTGCCAAATGTCGAGCCTGATTCCAGAGCCATTTAATGGGGCATTGGAGGATGAGCATCTGCGTGTGTATCCCAATCCTGCCAGTAATGAAGTCATATTTGAGGGTCAAAATTGGGTTTGTCCAACCCTATTGAAGGTGTTTGACTTGTCAGGCAATTTAGTATGGCAGAGCATGTTACGTAACAAGCTGACATGGCAGACCGAGAATGTTCCTTCCGGGCTGTATTTATACACATTATCAAGTGAGGGACACGAAACGCTGACTGGAAAGGTTTTGGTAGTTCATTAATTTCCTCCCTCAAGCCACCACCAACCCCGCCTTTTCCGAAATCTCCAGCATCCGGTCAATCGAGGCCCGGCCCTGCTCAATGACCCAATCGGGGAGGATGATTTCGGGGAGTTCGTACTCCATGCAGAGGTAAAGTTTTTCGAGGGTGTTGCGCTTCATGTGCGGGCATTCGTTGCAAGCGCAGTTGTTCTCCGGGGGTGCAGGAATGAAGGTTTTGTGCGGACTGGATTTTTGCATCTGGTGCAAAATGCCCGCTTCTGTGGCCACGATGTACTCGGTGGCGGAATCGCTCATGGTGTATTTGAGAAGGCCCGTGGTAGAGCCAATAAAGTCGGCCATGTTGAGAATGTGGGCCTCGCATTCAGGATGGGCAATGAACTTGGCATTGGGGTGGCGCTGCCGGAGTTTTACAATGCGCTCGTGGCTGAAAATTTCGTGTACCATACAGGCCCCGTTCCAAAGAACCATGTCGCGCCCGGTTTTTTTGATGAGGTAAGCGCCCAGGTTTTTATCGGGAGCGAAAATGATGGGCTGGTCTTTCGGGATGCTCTCAATGACCGCCAATGCATTGGTGCTCGTGCAGCAGATGTCGGTGAGGGTTTTGAGTTCGGCGGTACAGTTGATGTAACTGACCACGAGGTGGTCGGGGTATTTTTCCTTGAACTTGCGGAATAGCGCGGGGGTGCAGGAATCTGCCAGAGAGCAGCCTGCTTTGAGGTCGGGCAGCAGTACTTTTTTGCCGGGGCTGAGTATTTTGGCGGTTTCAGCCATAAAGTGAACGCCGGCAAAAACAATGATGTCGGCTTCGGTGCTGGCGGCTTTTTGTGAAAGCCCGAGCGAGTCGCCGATAAAATCGGCAATGTCCTGAATCTCGGATTCCTGATAATAGTGGGCGAGTATAACGGCGTTTTTCTCGCGCTTGAGCCGGGTAATCTCGGCCATAAGATCGAGCGTGGGGTCTACCTCCAGATCAAGGAAGCCGTTGCGGTCGAGTTTGGCGATAGAAGCGGTAAGGGACATGGTTTGGATATTAGGCGATATTAAGATATTGAGCGATATTGGGTATTGGATATTGGGATAGTGAGCGATTTTGGAAAATATCCCAATATCTCAATATCTCAACTCGTCAACACATCCACAATCGTTTTCAGCGCAATAAAAATCGGCTCACGGCCTTCTTTGCTGACTAAAGAATCGGGATCGTCCTCGCTTTCGAGCACGGCTTCTTCGGCAAAGGCTAGCAGGTCTTCTTGCGGGGAGTTTTCAAAAAACGGATCAAGCC
This sequence comes from uncultured Saprospiraceae bacterium, assembly GCA_964589365.1. Lineage (GTDB taxonomy): Bacteria > Bacteroidota > Bacteroidia > Chitinophagales > Saprospiraceae > M3007. Next base: position 6,515 of record CAZPTQ010000006.1, on the reverse strand, counting down.
TGTCGCGGAACTTTTTGGCAGTGGAAGCCTCCAGAAGTTCGTAGTTATTCTCCTCGGCTTCGCCAATTTCTTCTTCAGAAACGGCATCCAAAGGGCCGTTCACTTCCACCACAGATTTCCAGGCGATGAGGGCGAGGTATTGCAAATAGCCTTTTTCATCCTCGTTGAGCAACTCAAATTCTTCGCTGAAAAGCCAGGCGAATATGACGGGCTGCGCCTCTGAAAAAGATTCCATCTGCTTTTCGTACTGCTCATCGGAATGCGCTTCGAGGGCATCAATGATGGCATCAATTACTGTTTCGGAGACGAACTTCATAGTCTATAAAATTGAAAATCCTCGATAAAGCATCAAGAATGTGATCGTTTTTGGGCGAACAAAATTAGTGCTTTTTCGCGGAATGGCTCAAAACGATTACGCTTCGTCAACTAAACCTGTAGGGTTTGTAAAACCTTGCAGGTTTTATGGGCCTACAGTATGTACACAAGTCACTGCCTTATTATTAGGGTTGCAAATGGGTAAGTCACCTTGTTTTTTGCCCACCCTTGCCAAAACCCGCAAAAAAAACGCCCGCCGTTTCAGGAGCTTTAATTTTGCGCAAAATATCTTGATATAACATGAAATACTTCGCCTTTTTACCTGCCTTCGCCATCTTGCTCTTGCTGTGTCTTCCCTTGGGAAGCTTTGCACAAACCCCGGAAAAATATTCCCGCGTTGCCATCAGCCTCGTGGGCAAAGACGTAGCCACCCTGGCACGCCTCGGAATCGAGACCGACCACGGCCTGCACACGCCTGGCCATTCCCTCGTAACCGACCTTTCCGCCACCGAAATCTTGCTGGCACAAAACGCTGGTTTTCAAACCAAAACATGGATTTACGACCTCAAAAAGGATTACCTCGAACGACTGCAAAACCCCAAGGCTGAAGAACGCGGCGGCAATTGCAGCATTGGGGGGGTAACGCCCTACCCTACCCCGGCCAACTATACCTACGGCTCCATGGGCGGCTACCATACGCTCGAAGAAATGATGGCGGTGCTGGACGATATGCGGACAAAATTCCCCAACCTGATCACAGCTCGCGCCGACGCGAGCGACACCATCGAAACTTGGGAAGGCCGCAAAATCCAGTATGTCAAAATATCCGTCTTGCCCGACAGCGATGAGCCTGAGCCTGAAGTGCTTTACAGCGCCCTGCACCACGCCCGCGAACCAAATGGCGCGAGCCAGATGCTTTTCTTCATGTGGTATCTGCTCGAAAACTACGACACCGACCCAGAGGTACAGTACATCTTGAACAACGCCGAACTTTACTTTATCCCCTGTGTCAACCCGGACGGCTATGTGTTCAACGAAACCACCGACCCGCAGGGCGGAGGCTTTTGGCGAAAAAACCTCCGCGACAATGGTGACGGCACGTTTGGCGTGGATCTTAACCGCAACTACGGCTATTTCTGGGGCAATGACGACAACGGCTCTTCTCCTAGCCCCAACAGCCAGACCTACCGCGGCCCCGGTCCGTTCTCCGAGCCTGAAACCCGCACCATGCGCGATTTTGTGTTGGCGCACGATTTTGTTTTTTCACAGAACTACCACACCTTCAGCAACTTGCTTATTTACCCCTGGGCCTACAACAACCAATTGGCCGACCCTTCTTTCGCCATTTTTGCCAAACTTTTCACCCGTGAAAACCATTACAAAACGGGTACCGCGATCGAAACCGTGGGCTACAATGTGAACGGGAACTCGGATGATTGGATGTATGCCGAAGGAGGCGCAAATTCGTTCACACCCGAAGTGGGCACTACTGGTTTTTGGCCGCAACCCAATGAAATTGACGACCTCAACCGCGAGAATGTGTGGCAAAACCTGAGCACCGCGCTTTGTGCGCTTCGTTTTGGTGAAGTAGCGGACAAGAGCCCAAATTTCTACGCTACGCTAACGCCAAATATCGAGGTTGAACTCACTCGCTATGGTTTTGAAGATGGTGTGTTTTATGTAGGATTGACACCAATGACTGCCAACATTTCCAGCGTTGACCCCATTATATATCTTGTAACACTGGCCCAATTTGAAACAAAAGCCTTGAACTTCAATATCACGTTGCAGCCCACCATCCAAATTGGCGAAGCGTTCACCCTACTGCTGACGTACTTCAATGGCACTTATGCTAAAACCGACACCCTCTACAAATTCTACGGCGGCAAAACCATCGAGGTTTTTAATGAAAACGGCAACAACCTGAATGAATGGAACGGCTCCTGGGAAAAGACCCCCAGCACCTTTGTGAGCGCCCCGTTCAGCATCACCGATTCGCCCAACGGTGACTACGAGGCAAATATTTACTCCGACTTGCAACTGTCTAACCCAGGCGTGCTCATCCCCGCTGGCGCCAAACAACCGCAAGTGCGCTTTTGGGCAAAATGGGACATTGAGTCGCGCTATGACTTTGTACAGCTCCGCGCCAACAACCAAGCACTTTGTGGTCGGTATACAAAACCGGGTTCAGGGAATGGCGCACAGCCTCAAGGCGATCCGATTTTTGATGGCTTCCAAGGTGAATGGGTGGAAGAGTGCATGGATTTGTCGAACTTTATCGGCCAATCTGTCAGCCTGAAATTCATCCTCGGTTCTGACAATGGCGACGAGCGTGACGGATTTTATTTCGACGACCTGCGCGTGGAATACACCGACCCAACGCTGTTGAACCTCGTGAGCATTCCTTTGTCCGATTTTCAGCTTCGGCAAAATGAACCTAACCCCTCAGCGGGTTCAACCATAATCCGTTGGGAAAACACGAAACAACTTGCAGGCGATGCTACGCTGTTGGTTTACAATCATTTAGGCCTAAAAGTCGCAGAAAGAACGATCAGCCTCCCGATACAAACGGAAGTCCGACTCGATACCCGCGCATGGCCTGCCGGGCTTTACAGCTACCTCCTTCAAACTTCTCACGGCCAAAGCCAGCCGATGAAAATGGCGGTGATGCGTTGATTTTTATGGTATAAACCACCCGGTGACTTGGAGTCACCGGGTGAGTTTGTACCATAAAAATCAATCAATCACAACAACATCCATGTTTTAAATAGACGCCCACCATGAATAAAATATCTTTTCAAATTGCATTGGTTGCACTGTTTCTGGCAAACAGTCTGGCTGCCCAATTACCTCAAATGTTCGAGCGCGGCACTGCCCCTGTGCGGGTAAATGGCATAGATTTACAATACCCGTTTGCAGGTGGCTTAAATGCCCCACAGTTCTCCCAAGCCGACCTTGATCAGGATTATTTGCAAGATTTGGTGCTGTTTGATCGCGTGGGAAATGTGCTGCTGACCTTTATCAATGAAGGCACAGCAGGCGCTCCAAACTATGTGTTCCGCCCTGAATACGCATCCAATTTTCCGAAAGGACTGACGGACTGGATGGTGATGCGCGACTTCGACCAGGATGGTGTGATGGATATTTTCTGCGCTGCGTTTTCGCAAGCGAGTCAGGAAATTCAGGTGTTCAAAGGATATCACGATGGGTATGGCCTTAAATTTACACCCCATCTATTTACTTACCCAGCCAATTGTTCGCCCTGCAATCCGCTCTATGTTTTTTACCCCGGCAACAACCCGGCGTTTTGGAACAACTTTCCAGTAAACCGGGGCGACGTTCCCGCCATTGACGACATTGACGGAGATGGCGATCTGGATATTGTGGCGTTTTCCGCAGGCACATCCACCAGCCTCACGATGCTCCGCAATACTTCAGTAGAAAACGGGCTGCCGCTCTCCAAACCACAGTATGAAATCTATGACAACTGCTGGGGCCGATTTTACGAAAACGGCATGGAACGCTGCCACGCCCAATTGAGCTGCCATCCCGATACCTGCTTTCTCAACTGCGCCTTCGCACCCCTTGCAGTCGAAGCGCGCGACGGCCTCCACCCTGGCGCAAGCGTGACCACCTACGACCACGACAATGATGGCGACAAAGACCTGCTGCTGGGCGGTGTGTCTTACCCTTGTGTGAATATGATGACCAACGGCGCCACTGCACAAAATGCCTGGATGACGGCTCAGGACACTGCTTTCCCGAGCAACAACGTCCCCATAGAAATCTATTCTTTCCCAGGTACTTATTACTTCGATTATGATGGCGACGGTAAAAATGACCTCATCGCCGCGAGCAACAATCCCACCAGCGGTGAGGACCGAAAAGGTATCTGGCACTACAAAAACACCTCCAGTGTGCCCGGTCAGCACAATTTTGAGTTGCAGACAAAAAGCCTTTTTGTGGGGGAAATGATTGATCTGGGCACCACTGCCCACCCAGCCATTGTAGATGTGAATGCCGATGGATTGCTCGACTTGGTGGTCGGCAATTATGGCTACTTCACTTTTATTGGCGCTCAATCAACGTTTACCAATTCAAGGCTTTTCCTCTTCCAAAACGTCGGTACGCCTACAGAACCGGCGTTTGAATTGGTAGATAGCGACTTTGCAGGGCTTTCGGAGTTCGCTCCGCTGGACTATGATTTTTCTCCTTGCTTTGGGGATATTGACAGCGATGAAGACCTCGATCTCTTGGTAGGAAACAACATCGGTGGAATTTATTGTTATCGCAATACTGCCGGCCCTGGGCAGCCTATGATCCTAAGCTATGATTCAGACCCTATGTGGCTTGGAATGGACGTAATCGGTTCGGTATCAGCACCTGTGGTGTATGACCTTGATGGAGATGGTTTGCAAGACCTTCTGATGGGCGAGCGCACTGGCAATATCAATTTTTTCAAAAACAATGGTAGCGCTGCGCAGCCTGTTTATTCGGCTTCACCAACCTTGCAGAAAATCGGCCAGATTGATACACGTATTCCGCCAGAAGTGGTAGGTATGAGCACTCCAGCCATCATTCAAACCCTGGACGGCCCCATTCTCGTGACTGGAGCACAACGCGGTCATTTGGAAGCATACTATCTGCAAGGCGCAAGCCAGGACACTTTCCCCGCTATTTCCTTGACCTGGGGCAATATTGATGAGGGCAACCGCTCGCACCCTGCTTTCGCCGACCTCAACAATGATGGCGTTTTAGACATGATAGTGGGCAACCAACGCGGTGGCCTCGCCTTGTACAGAACCGAAATGGTAGACATTAAAGTACCAACGCATACCGCCACTCCAAGTATGCCCACATTACATATCAGCCCCAACCCCGCCCGTGCCTGGGCGCGGGTGGATTGGCCCGTGAACAAAGCAGTCCGTTGGCAAGCTTTCAACGCGCTCGGCCAAATGGCCTCTGAAGGCGAATCGGCTTCTGGCTCCTTCAACATAGAAGTAAAAAATTGGAAACCAGGCATTTACATCCTGAAAGCAGCATCGGAAGGAATGATTGCTACAGGGAGATTGGTGGTGGTGCGGTAGATTGGTTCTCTTAAAAGGATTAAACCGCAAAACAGGAAAACCGGAGAACAGGAAAATGTAAAACCGTGCATTTTGATCCGAATATGGCCAAAACTTACCTTCTCGAGATCAAAAACTTCTTGGTTTTATATTTTCCTGTTTTGCGGTTTTGCGGTTTAATATTTCACACTGCCACCGGCGCTTTTATCCCCGGCCAGGGATCGTAGCCAACCAATTCAAAATCCTCGTATTTGAAACTGAAAATATCCCGCACATCTGGGTTTATTTTCATCGTTGGCAGCGGACGAAAATCACGGGAAAGTTGGAGATCAACTTGCTCCAAATGATTGACGTAGAGGTGGGTATCGCCGCCCGTCCAGACAAAGTCGCCAGGCTCTAGATCGCAGACCTGGGCGATCATCATGGTCAACAAAGCGTAGGAAGCGATGTTGAAGGGAACTCCAAGAAACACGTCGGCGCTGCGCTGGTAGAGTTGGCAACTCAGTCGCCCCCCCTGCCCCCCTGCCGCGGGAGATACATAGAACTGAAACAAACAATGGCAAGGAGCGAGCGCCATTTGTGGCAGGTCAGCGGGATTCCAGGCAGAAACGATGATGCGACGGCTGTCAGGGTTTGTTTTTAAAGTCTTTATGACCTCGCTGATCTGGTCAATCGTTCGACCATCGGGAGCAGCCCAAGAACGCCATTGTTTGCCATACACCGGGCCGAGGTTGCCTTGGGGATCAGCCCATTCATCCCAGATGCCCACGCCATTATCCTTAAGGTAGCGCGTGTTCGTGTCTCCTTGCAAAAACCACAGCAATTCGTGGATGATGCTTTTGGTGTGGACTTTTTTGGTTGTCAGCAATGGGAAACCCTCGGCCAGGTTGAAACGCATCTGATAACCGAACACGGAGAGGGTGCCGGTGCCGGTGCGGTCGGATTTTTTGGTGCCGTTTGTGAGGATATGGCGTAGTAGCTCGTGATAGGCTTGCATAGATTTATTTGAAAACTTTTGGCGGCACTTTTTGCATCATTATCGAATTTTAAACGTTGGCAAAGGTAAAGCAAAGTTCATTCGCCAAAACCTTCGCACTTTTGCAGCGCCATTGGTCATTAGGTCATTAGGTCATT
>CAZPTQ010000005.1:50472-54416 GCA_964589365.1 uncultured Saprospiraceae bacterium | reverse complement strand
TTAAGGGCTTTTTCTTTGATAAGCGCCATGTCTTCTTTTTTAAACCACAAAATACCGGGAACACTGGGGTGTTCGATAAATCGCCCTGCTAAGCTAATCAGGTCTTCTTGTTGAAGCCCTGTGGCAAAATGCCAACCGGCTTCGATGGAATCTACGCTTACCTGGAATCCATTCAGTTCAATGGAAAAATTGTCGGCATCATATATAGGAATATGGTCGTAGGCAAACTTTATTCCAGGAATGGGTATGCCATTCACGGTTTCAAAACGTTTTATAAAGGCCGAAGTTTTGTCTTGTAAGGCCAGCAAAAGTTCGCCATTTTCCACAAAAAAAGGTAGTAGGCTTCCAAGAAACCGGATTCTAATAGGGTTCTCAACCACGGCGCTTCGCTCCTCTTGCGGTACGCCGAAATGACGCAAGGATTTTACCTTTCTTCCAAACGTTGCGGCTTGCTTGCGGTATGCATTGTTGCCAGGATCAAGTTTGAGGGCAGTCTCGGCCATTTCCCATGCTTCTTGTATGCGCTCAAGTTCATCCAGGGTGCCTGCGAGATTGTCATAATATACCGCCTCGTTTTGGTTGGCAGATAGGGCATTTTGGTAATGTTGCGCAGCGTTTTTATAGTCTTCAAAATAATAATAGGTGTTGCCCACCCGGTTTTGGAAGTTGGCCTCGTAGTTTTCTCCTTTGATGTCGCGTATGGCTTTGTATATTTCAATAGAAGCGGCAGGGTTGTGTTTTTCATCTTTCTCTTTGTAGGATTGGTCGCGTAGTTTCTCCGCAACTTCGTGCAACACGTTTATGGTATAATCAAAATCTGGATCGAGGCGCAGTGCTTGCAGGCACCGCTCGGTAGCGTCAGAAAATCTGTCCTCGGCTAAATACATTTTGGCGGCTTCTGTTAAAAGCGTTTTTTTGAAAAGCGGGCAGTGAGGGATGGCTTCCTCATAGCAATGGGCCGCCTCAATCTTTTTACCTGCAACATCCGAATGGAGCAGGGCCAAATTCAAATAGCCATCTGCGTTATTGGGTGACAACTCAATGGCTTGATGGAAAAAAGAAGCTGTTTTTTCTATCAATTCAGGACTAGGAGGAGTTTCTTTCGCCGCCTTGGTTTTGTAAAGATTTCCAAGGCAAATCAATGTTTCTGGTCGAGAAGGCTCTTTTTCGAGGGCCTTATAGTACCATTTTTCAGCAGATACAAAGTCTTCGGCGCGCTGACAAGCATCTCCGGCACTGATTAATGTGCTGATTACGCTTTCTGGTTCTATGCAATTAACCTGCCTAACCAGGTGCTCTATTTCCTTTTGGTGTTGGGAGTAAAGTTTGGGGTCGCATCCCCAAGCGACTATTTTGTACTCATAACTCGTGGAGATCCCAGGATTGGCCTGAATGGCAAGGTCATAGCATTCTATAGCCTTGTTCAAGTCGTTTTTGCCATATTGGAAACACTGGCCCATGCTGATATAAGCGTCGTGATCGTTTGGATTAGTGGAAATATACGTTTCCAACAACGAAAGTGCCGCATCAATATTCCAGCTCCAACGCTCCAACTCGGCTCTCATAATGGACAAATATGGCAAGGAAGGAGCTATCGCCGCTGCTTTGTCAAACCATGGCTTTGCCTGCGACACATCAATATGGTACATATAAATACTCCCACAAATCGCCGACATGAAAGCCCGGGTTTTGGGCAATAACATTTCGTTTTCAGCCAAGGCAGACTCAATGAATGGCAATGCTTCTGGCCACCTGGCCTGATCCATCAAACGGGCGTTTTGGCGAAACGCTTCTACTTCTTTGCCATGTTTTTTAGAGAATAAAGACTTGTGGTTTTGCTCTGACACTCCTGCGACCGCATCTGCCCACCACACACAAAAACTGGTTCGCCAATACGTGAGCGATTCGGCGTAACGGTTGACGAACAATTTCCAAGCTTCCGCCTCGGAATTCGTAAGCGCATTGTGCAGCTCAGCCAACAAAAATTCTTTTTGCAGTTGCAGGGCGTTCTTGCGCAATTCATTCAAAATAGGTTCCAAGGCCGGGTCAGTATTGTAGCCTATTAAAGTATCGAGCGCGCCGTACGCCGAGAAGGTGTCGCCGTTTTTGCGAAAGCTTTCGCGCAAGGATTCCAAATAGTTGACAATTGGCAGCAACTCACAGCCTGCGAGGGTTACATTGCGATATGTATCGCCCAACAAGGCCCTAAATCGGGGCTGGAATTCGGCTTTTAATGTTGCGGCATTGCCGGGAAGATAGTCAGCCTTTGACTCTGCTGACCCGATAATCCCTAAGTGGTTCTTTTTCATGCTTCAATTGAATTTTAGATTGGGTCATTTTTTGTTGGGACGCTCCCTTCGAGCTTCTCCTGGTTTAATATGCATTGCGCCACCAGTATTGGCATTGTGAACGCTTGATCCTCCAAGCCCCCTGCCCATAGGTGTGTTTTCGCTAATTTGGTCGCCCATAGTCGAAATAGGTGCAAGAGATTTTTTGTCTAATTCTTCTTTTACCGTATCTGGTAACTTCTCCAAGATTTCATTGATAAGCTGTCCATTTTGTCTAATAAAATGACCGTTTCGACATTTCTCTTTACTCAAGTCTGCCAAAATTTTCTTGTCTTCATCATTTAAATTTGTGGCCCTTTGGCAAAGCGGACAAAGCCAAAACGGACCGCCATTTACGCAGAGTTCATTTTCGCAATAACTAGGAACGCGAAAATTGAAAAAGACTGAGTCTTTGCATCGTATTCTCCCGCTTCGGGTGTTGTAACAGCTGTAAAAGCCTTCTTTCGAATCCATTCTCTCTACTGGGGTCACCCCCACTTCAATCCTAAAACTATCTTTTGAAAAAGATGCCGAAATGCCGTACATTTTCAAAATTTTGGTTTTTTCTCCAACCAATTTACGTGCAGCCTTGGCCGCAGCTACGTCGAGGTCTTGTCCAGAAGCCAATTCGGCATAAAAAGCTACTGCGAAATCTGCAATTTCTTTGCCCGTTGCAGGCAATTGTATGGCCAAGACCCCATCTACCTTGTTGACAAGATCGAGGGCCATTTTGCGAAGGCTGCGGACTGATCCCCGGTCGTCCCGAATGGCGTGGAGGAAGAGCAGATTGGGTTGCTTCTTTTTACCGTCTTCTGTCTCGAAACAAGCCACAAACTCCTCCGGGCTCAGTTTATTTCCAGATTCGAACAAGAAAGAATTCTTCTCTTGACCGTTTTCGTCCTTTTCTGAACAGCCTTTGCCGATAAAATGAACTACATGAAAAGGATCGTTTTCCGCGATAATATTTTTAAAGATATCCAATGAATTAGCTTGTAGCGGGACGATCTGAGGAGGAGACATTGTCGGATGCTCTTCTTTCCAAACTTTAAAGAGGCTTTCTATCTCCTGAGCCTCGTCTAGTATCTTTTCTGATTCTACGGTCGGCTCAGGCTTGGAAATAACCACAAGGATTCGCAGCTGCGGAGGTCGTATGAGATTCTCCTTTCCTCTGCCCCCAGAAAGGCGGCGGGTCAGCACGATATTTTCTTCTTTAGCTATGAAAAAGCCCTCCAAACTGCTGTCGTTGCTGTTTTGCCTAGATGGGACGTAGAGGTATTCCCAAGGTAGGGCAGCCATCTTTTTTGAATTTTCATCGAAATGCAGCACGATTTTCAATGGATACTGCGTCGCGTTGTCAAGATGGGGCTGTACAATACCACGTGCCTTTTCATCAGGAAGCAAATGATGAAAAAGGGCCTTGCCTAATACTGTAAAATCTTCAGATTCCAACAAGTCTACACCATCCAAGTCTGAAAGAAGCATCAGTCGCTGCAGGATATTGGCGACTTTTGCGTGAAAATCAAATTCAGGGAGATCAAAAGATTCGCTGCCGTTGGATTTGGGCGGGAAAATGGTGACTGTTTTTTCATTTTGGACGCAGATGCAGAGGGCTTCTGG